>NZ_CAXREH010000205.1:0-17166 GCF_964229375.1 Cognatishimia sp. | reverse complement strand
ACTCGCAAACATGGCGCAGAGCGTTTCGCTTCAGATCAGCCGCGCGCGTCTGATCCTTTTGCCAAGCCCCGGACGTACTTCGGAAACACTGAACGAACACCGCGCTATTTTTAAGGCCGTGACCAGCGGCGACAAAAAGGCTGCGCGAGACAGGATGCAGTTTCATCTGGAACAGCTGATGCCGCAACTCTATGCGCTTGAAGCCACGCGGCCAGAGTTGTTCAACGTGGCCCCCGCGCGGGCCTCGGCAGACTAATCCCTATACCCAATTTTGTGACGACCCCACCGGAGGCTCAGAATGCTGCGCAACATTGATCCTATTCTTTCCCCAGACCTGCTTCATGCACTACGCGCCATGGGACACGGCGACGAGATTGTGATCTCTGACGCCAACTTCCCTGGCACCAGCAGCGGGCCGACGTGCATTCGCGCAGATGGGTCGACCGCAAGTGAAGTGTTGAAGGCCATTCTGTCCGTCATGCCGCTGGACGCATTTGTCGAGGATCCCGCGCTGACCATGCAGGTTGTCGGTGATCCCGATGCGATCCCCGAGGCGGTCGCGGATTTTCAGGATATCATTAATGAAGTTGCCGACACGCCCGCTCAAATCCAAACACTGGAGCGGTTTGCGTTCTATGACCGCGCAGCGACGGCCTTTGCAATCGTTCAGACCGGAGAGCGGCGCCTTTACGGCAACATCATCCTGAAGAAAGGCGTCATCGGATAAAGGCGCGTAGCTTCGCGGGTTGGCTCCTGATCCGAACCTGCGAGGCGGCCCTGTAAGGACCACGCTCAAAATCACACGACGGGGCCGGCTGATGCGCGGCCCCGTCACCTTTGGTGCCTACATAACAGCGCCAATTTGCCAGGGAACGAATTCTGCGCCGCCAAAGCCAAGCTCTTCGCTTTTGGTTTCTTCGCCGCTTGCGACGCGAATGATCAGGTCCAACAGCTCTTCGCCTTTGTCTGAGATACTGACGCCGTCCGTGACGATGTCGCCGCAGTTCAGATCCATATCTTCAGACAAACGCGCATACGTTTCCGAGTTGGTCGCGACCTTGATGCAAGGCGTCGGCTTATAGCCCGACACAGAGCCGCGGCCGGTCGTGAACACGATAATATTGGCGCCTGACGCCACCTGCCCCGTCACGGAACAGGGATCAAAACCCGGGCTGTCCATAAAGACAAAGCCCTTGCGATCGATAAGTTCGGCGAACTGATACACGCCCGCCAGCGGCGCGGTGCCGCCCTTGGCAGTCGCCCCAAGGGATTTTTCCAGAATGGTGGTCAGCCCGCCGCGTTTGTTGCCGGGGCTTGGATTGTTGTCCATCTCGCCTTTATTACGCGCAGTGTAATCCTCCCACCATTTGATCTGATCGATAAGCTTCTCGCCGATCTCGCGGGACTCGGCGCGCGAGGTCAATAGATGCTCTGCGCCATAGATTTCAGATGTCTCGGAAAGGATCGTGGTGCCGCCATGACGCACCAATAGGTCGGAGGCGTGCCCAAGTGCCGGGTTCGCGGTGATTCCGGAATATCCATCAGACCCACCGCATTGCATCCCGACCGTAATCTCTGAAATCGGCGCAGGCGCACGGGTTGTCTGGTTTGCAAGCTCTAGAATGCCCTCCAGTTCCCTCAGACCACGTTCGATGGTGCGGCGTGTGCCGCCTTCGTTTTGAATGGTCATATAGCGCATCGCGCCGTCGGCCCGGATCTGACGTCCGCCGACCAGATCCGCGATCTGCATTACTTCGCAGCCCAGCCCGACCAACAGGATCCCGCCAAAGTTCGGATGCTGCGCGTATCCTGACAGGGTACGGAACAGCGCCTGATAGCCTTCGTTGGACCCGGACATGCCGCATCCCGTGCTGTGCACGATCGGCACCACGCCATCGACGTTCGGAAACCCATCAAACAGCCCCGCCTTTTCGGCAGCCTCTGCGATAAATCGCGCGACAGAGCCCGAGCAGTTCACGGTCGTCAGAATGCCCACATAATTACGTGTGCCAACTTTGCCGTCCGCGCGGTGATAGCCCTGAAAGCTGCGCGTTTCTGCGATCTTGGGCAGCGCCACGCAATCTGCGCCATAGCGATAGTCCTGCTGATGCGCCCCCATGCCCAGATTTTGCACGTGCACATGCTCACCCGGCGCGATGTCGGCTTTGGCTTCGCCAATGATCTGACCATAGCGATAGACCGACTCGCCTTTGGAAATCTGGCGCACCGCGATTTTGTGGCCGCGCGGAACAGAGTTCACCAGAGGCACACCCACCTCTTCGATGTCAGAGCCAGCGTCCAGATCACGCAGTGCGATCACCACGTTGTCACGGTTGCTCAAGCGAATAACCTCCGCCGCGTGTGAGCGCTTGTCCACGTTGCTCTCCCTTCTTTCCAAAAAAGCTTACCTTGCCTATTCGACTAGCTTGACTAAATTTACCTGTCAACTAACATGTTAGTAGGTTAGGAAGCGATATCGCTCACTATAAACGCCCCGAAATGAGACCTACATGAAAGCCAGCGACACCACTCTGCTTAACAATCGCTCCAAGATCCCAGCGCCGCTCACTCGCATGGGATTTGGCGGCGCAGCCCTTGGCAATCTGTATCGCAAGATCGAGGAAGAAGACGCGCAAGCGGCGCTCCAGGCGGCATATGATGCAGGCATTCGTTACTTTGACACGGCGCCACAATATGGTCTGGGCCTTAGTGAAATGCGCTTCGGCGACGCGATCCGACGCTTTGGTCGCGACGATATCCAACTGTCCACCAAAGTCGGCCGTCTGCTGCTGGATTGCGAACCCCATGAGGTCACGCCCGAAGCCTTTGTCGATGTTCCACAAAAGCGCATCGTTTACGATTATACCTATGACGGGGTGATGAAATCCTATGAGGCCAGCAAATCCCGCATCGGAATTGAACGCGCCGACATCCTTCTGGTGCATGACGTAGACGCCTTTAGTCACGGCGGCAGCCAAGAGGTCAGCGACGCGAAAGTCCGCGAACTGTTTGACGGCGGCGGCTATCGCGCGCTGGACGAGCTGCGCAGCGCTGGTGAAATCGCGGCAATCGGGGCTGGCGTCAACGAATGGCAAGTCTGCGAAAAACTTATGGGGCTTGGCGACTTTGACGGTTTCCTGCTGGCGGGGCGGTATACGCTGCTCGAGCAAGAAGCGCTGGAAAGCTTCTTGCCGCTTTGTGTGAAACAGGATGTGGGGATCATTCTGGGTGGGCCGTATAACTCTGGCATTCTGGCCACCGGCGCTGTCGAAGGCGCGAAATACAACTACGCCCCTGCGCCTGACCATATTCTGGAGCGCGTGCGTAAGATCGACGCCATCTGCCGTGATCATGGTGTCAAGCTGATCGAAGCAGCCCTTCAGTTCGTGCTGGGGCACCCTGCCGTCAAAACCGTGGTGCCCGGTGCCGTCAACGCACAAGAAGTGCAGGCCAACGTCGCGGTTCTTGAAACTCCGATCCCGCCTGCGTTCTGGTCGGACCTGCGCAGCAGCGGCCTTATCCGCGCCGACGCGCCCCTGCCAACGGAGACTGTGTAATGCGCATCGATGCCCACCAGCATTTCTGGAAACTCGACAGGGGCGACTATGGCTGGTTGACCTCGGATCTGGCGCCGATCTATCGGGATTTTCTGCCGCAGGATCTGGACGCAACGCTGGCCAAGCACGGCATCGACGGCACCGTTCTGGTACAGGCCGCGCCGACGCTTGCCGAAACCGAGTTCATGCTGTCTCTTGCCGCACAGACCCCTTTTATCAAAGGCGTTGTGGGTTGGGTGGATTTTGACAGCCCAGAGGGTTTGGCCGACATGCGCCGTCTGGCGACAAACCCCGCGCTGGTCGGTCTGCGTCCCATGATTCAGGACATAGCCGACACGAACTGGATGCTGCGCGACGACGCGTCTCCGGCGTTTGATGCGCTGACGGCGCTTGATCTGACCTTCGATGCACTGACGCTGCCGCAACATCTGAAAAACCTGCGCAGGCTTCTGCACCAAAGGGCGGACATGCGCGTGGTGATCGATCACGCCTCTAAACCGCTGATCGCGGATGGGATTATTGACGGTTGGGCTGCGGACATGACAGCCTTGGCCAAAGACACCAACGCCTTCTGCAAACTGTCGGGTATGGTCACCGAAGCGGGTGCCGATTGGACCGCTGCGCAGTTGAAACCCTATGTCGATCACCTGCTGGCCACCTTTGGCCCAGAGCGTCTGATTTGGGGCAGTGACTGGCCGGTCTGCACGCTGGCTTCGACCTATGACGCCTGGGTCGAGGCAACCGACACGCTTCTTCAAGGTCTCACGCAACAGCAGCGCGATGCCGTTCTGGGCGGCAACGCCCGCAAAGCTTACAAACTGGTGAATATCGCATGACCAATCCCATCATCCCAACCTCCGGAACCTGGCTTGGCCGCGTGAACCTGCCTGATGTTGGCCCCGCGGTTGTCACGCTGCGCGATGGGCAACTTGTTGACATCACATCCCAGACCGCCCCGACAGTGTGCGACATCCTGGAACGCTCTGATGCGGCACAATATGTGCAAACTGCCGAAGGCACCCCCATCGGGCCGCTGGATCATCCGCATGACTGGCTGGCGCCTTGCGATTTTCAGGCGGTCAAAGCCTGCGGCGTGACCTTTGCAGGATCAATGGTCGAGCGTGTCATCGAAGAGCAGGCCGCTGGCGATCCCGACAAGGCCGCAGGCATTCGCGCGCGGATCGGCGCAAGGATCGGTGACAGCCTGTCAAACATCATCCCTGGCTCTGCCGAGGCTAAGGCGGTCAAAGCCGCCCTCATCGAAGAGGGGCTCTGGAGCCAGTATCTTGAGGTTGGCATTGGCCCAGACGCCGAGGTCTTTTCCAAGGCGCAGGTTCTGTCCTCGGTCGGGCACCAAGCCGAAATCGGTCTGCATCCCATATCCAACTGGAACAACCCAGAACCCGAAATCGTACTCGCCGTTAACTCCAAAGGCGCGATCCAAGGGGTGACCCTTGGAAACGACGTGAACTTGCGCGACGTCGAGGGGCGCTCTGCGCTGTTGTTAAGCAAGGCCAAGGACAACAACGCCTCTTGCGCGATTGGCCCAATGATCCGCCTCTTTGACGCCAGCTATGCGCTTGATGATGTACGCGGCGAAGTCTTGACCCTGACGGTAAAAGGAACGGACGGCTATGAATTGAACGGACAGTCCTCGATGCAGGAAATCAGCCGAGACCCCGAGGATCTTGTGGCGCAGACCATTGGCCGGCACCATCAGTATCCAGACGGGCTGATGCTGTTTCTTGGCACGCTTTTTGCCCCCACGCAGGACCGCGACACCGAGGGCGGTGGCTTTACCCATAAGATCGGCGATGTGGTCGATATTTCCAGCCCGAACCTTGGCACGCTTTCCAATACCGTTAACCTTTCTACCGAATGCCCCGAATGGACCTTTGGGGCGACGGCACTCATGCGAAATCTGGCCAAGCGCGGCCTACTTTGAACAGGATCAAACATGCTCACAGGGAAACATCTTATCGCGGGCGACTGGGTCGGATCTGACCAGACGTTTTCGTCCGAACCGGCCCATGGCGAGGCGCATGACTTTGCTGTCGGTACCGTCGATCTGGTCGATCGTGCGGTCGAGGCGGCCGAGGAGGCCTTTGTCACCTATGGCTGGAGCACGCGGGAAACCCGCGCGGCCTTTCTGCGCAAGATCGCAGACGAGATTGACGCACGCGGCGATGACATCACCTTGATCGGCACCCAAGAAACCGGCCTGCCCGAAGCCCGACTGATCGGCGAGCGCGGCCGCACGACGGGTCAGCTGCGCCTGTTTGCAGACCATATCGAGCAGGGCGACTATCTGGACCTGCGCCATGATCCGGCCTTGCCAGACCGCGCGCCGCTGCCGCGTCCTGACCTGCGCATGATCCAACGCCCGATTGGGCCTGTGGCGGTGTTTGGCGCCTCAAACTTCCCGTTGGCCTTTTCCACAGCGGGCGGCGACACCGCCGCCGCGCTGGCGGCAGGTTGCCCGGTCGTGGTGAAAGGCCACTCTGCCCATCCGGGCACCGGCGAAATCGTCGCCCAAGCGATCGAGGCCGCGATTGCGGCGACCGGAATGCCTAAGGGTGTCTTCTCGCTGGTTCAGGGCGGCAAGCGCGATGTGGGCACGCGTCTTGTTCAGCACCCGCTTATCAAAGCCGTTGGCTTTACCGGCTCGCTTGCCGGAGGACGCGCCCTCTTTGATCTTTGCGCCGCCCGTCCCGAGCCTATTCCCTTTTTTGGCGAACTTGGGTCGGTCAATCCGATGTTCCTTCTGCCGCAAGCTATGGCCGCTCGTGGCGACGCGCTAGGCGCGACTTGGGCAGGTTCTCTGACCATGGGCGCCGGGCAATTCTGCACCAACCCTGGCATCGCCGTGGTGATGGACGGCCTGCACGCCGACAGCTTTCAGGAGGCTGCACAGACCGCCCTGTCCGAGGTCGCAGACCAAACGATGCTGACAGACGGCATCGCGTCGGCCTATCGCGACGGCGCCGCGCGGGTGGCGTCGGGCACGGGCGTCACGCAGATCATGGGCACCGCCTGCGACACGCGCCACGCAGCGCCCTATCTGTTTGCCGTGTCAGGAGACGACTGGCTGTCAGACAAAGCCCTGCACGAAGAGGTCTTTGGCCCGCTTGGCATCGTCGTGCGCGTGAAGGACATGGCACAGATGCAGACCGTCGCCCGCGCAATCGAAGGGCAATTGACCTGCACGCTTCACATGGATCCAGGTGACACATCCGAGGCCGCGAAACTCTTGCCGCTATTAGAGCGCAAAGCCGGTCGTATCTTGGCCAATGGCTTTCCCACCGGCGTCGAAGTCTCGGACTCGATGGTGCACGGCGGCCCCTACCCTGCCTCGACAAACTTCGGCGCAACCTCTGTGGGTACGCTTTCGATCCGCCGCTTCCTGCGGCCGGTGTGTTATCAGAATATGGACGCGGCCCTGTTGCCTGAAACCATGATCTGAACCGACGAACAACGGGCCAATGCGGACACCTTCTGCCACAAACCCTATTTGCCACCCCACGTGCGACTCGCCCACGCGCCTATCTTCTCTTCACCATCTGAAACTGGACTATCACCGAAATGACCCAGACACCGGGCCGGCTTGCCGGCAAAAAAGCACTCATCACCGCCGCGGCACAGGGGATCGGACGCGCGTCCGCTGAACTCTTTGCGGCCGAAGGCGCCCAAGTTATCGCCTGCGACATCAACCCGGACGCGCTGGCAGAGCTAGCGGGCATCGACGGCATCACGACGCTTGTTCTGGACGTCACCGATGCCGACGCGGTCACCGCTGCGGTTGCGCAGGTGGGCACGCTGGACGTGCTGTTTAACTGCGCAGGCTTTGTCGCCAACGGATCGATTCTGGAGTGCGACGAAAAAGATTGGGACTTCAGCTTTGATCTGAACGTGAAAGCGATGTTCCGGCTGATCCAGCTGACGTTGCCAGACATGCTGGCAAACGGCGGCGGCTCGATCATCAACATGTCCTCGGTGGCCTCTTCGATCAAAGGCGTGCCAAACCGCTTTGCGTACTGCGCCTCAAAAGCTGCCGTGAACGGGATCACCAAATCCGTGGCAGCGGACTATGTCACCAAAGGCGTGCGCTGTAATGCGATCTGCCCTGGCACTGTGGACAGCCCGTCCATGCACGGACGTCTGCGCGCAACAGGTGACTATGAAAAGGCGCTGGCGGATTTTATCGCGCGCCAGCCTATGGGCCGGATCGGCACCGCCGAGGAAATTGCGGCCCTGGCACTCTTCCTTGCCAGTGACGAAAGTGCTTTTGTCACCGGACAGACCCACAACATCGACGGCGGCTGGTCCGTTTAGACTTCAGGAGACTTAGACATGAAACTTTTGCGTTACGGCCCGGTGGGGTCTGAAAAGCCTGGGATTTTGGATGACGACGGCAAAATCCGCGATCTTTCTGGTCACATCGACGACCTGTCCGGTGAAGCCCTCAGCGACGAAACCCTGACCACCCTGCGCGGGCTGGATCTGGCGACGCTGCCGGTGGTCGAAGGCGACCCCCGCATTGGCGCCTGTGTCGCCAATGTTGGCAAGTTCATCTGCATCGGCCTGAACTATGCTGATCACGCTGCCGAATCCGGCATGGAGCTGCCCGCAGAGCCTGTGATCTTTTTCAAGGCCACCTCTGCCATCACCGGCCCGAACGATCAGGTCGAAATCCCACGCACATCGGTGAAAACCGATTGGGAAGTCGAACTGGGTGTAGTGATCGGCAAAGCTGCGAAATACGTCAGCGAAGAAGACGCATTGGATCACGTGGCGGGCTATTGCGTTGTCAACGATCTGAGCGAGCGTGACTTTCAGCTGCATCGCTCTGGCCAGTGGGTCAAAGGCAAATCTGCCGACACCTTTGGTCCGATCGGTCCCTGGTTGGTGACGCGCGACGAGGTGGCCGATCCGCAGGATCTGCCGATGTATCTTGAGGTCAACGGCCACCGCTATCAGGACGGGTCAACCAAAACCATGCACTTTGGCGTCGCCACCGTGATTTCGCATCTGTCCCAGTTTATGTCCCTGCAACCGGGCGATGTTATCTCGACCGGCACGCCTCCGGGCGTGGGCATGGGTCAGACCCCACAGACCTATCTGAAAGCTGGCGACAAAATGGAGCTGGGCATCGAAGGTCTGGGCGTTCAGCGTCAGAACGTCGTGGACTCGGAATAACCTGCATCCCGCTTGCCAAGGCAGATCACCTACGTGACGTCTTTGGCCTCAGACAGATGTACGGCCAGCGCATCCCCAAGGGTGCGCTGGTTTTTTCACACCAATAACCAGAGATGCGGCGACTACAGCCAACGTTGATAATCGCTCACCAGCAGGTGCATCGGCGCTTCGTCTTCTTCGATCTCGGAAAAACGACCCAGTTTCTCGCGGAAGATATTGTCTGTCTCGTCGTCGTTAACGGTCGAGACTTCGCCGATCAAAACATCGCCGCCCTCACCCCAGAACGCATGCCAGTCGCCCGGCATCAGAGTCACGCTTTCGCCGGGCTGCAAGGCGATCTTTTCGCCAGCCGCAAACGTGCGCGGTGTGCCGTCACACAGAACCTGCCCGCCCCGATCCTCGGCAAAGTTGCCCGCATCGTCTGAGCCGAACAGCTCGACGACCAACGTCGCCCCGCCCCGGTTGATGATATCTTCGGCCTTCAGCACATGGGTATGCATTGGCGACAGCTGGTCCTGACGCGAGATCAGCAGCTTTTCAGCATAGCACATGCCGGTGCCATTCTGCAGATCGGACAGACGACCATTGCGCAGGGTGAACAGGAATAGACCCATAGTATCGAAGTCGCCGCCGCCATAGTCGGTGATGTCCCAACCGCAACGCGACGAAATCAACGCCGGAGACTGCGGCGCGCGGGACTGGAAATCCTCGACAGACCAATAGGCAAAGGGCGGCAACGCAAACCCGTGTTTGCGGATGAACTCATCCCCTTCCGCCATGATCTTGTTTACAAATGACCGTTTCATACGACCTCCTTGCGACCGCCAGACTACTCTTGAACCCGTGCACTTTGCACGTAGTTCGATACAGCATCCTTTCGGGTCAAGTTCCAGCGCAAAGGCCAGACGGTCGGCAGAAAATTGGGTCGGCTCCGGCAAAAAGCGTCGTCACAGCGTATTGGAAGGCAAAGGCCAAAAGGCCCCTGCCTAAACCATTTCCGGCGTCATGCGGATCTGTGCGGGCATATTCTGGGTGATTTCTGCCAGAGCCGAAACCGCAATGAGCGGCGCACTGCGCAGGGACGGCACCAGACCAATCGGACCTTTCAGACGCGCAAGACTGTCTGGCTCCACCCCTTGCGCCACAAGCTCGGCACATCGTTGGGCATGGGTGCGTTTGCTGCCTAGGCTGCCAATAAAGAACGCAGGCGTCTTAAGGGCCGCGCGCAAAATCGCGGGCTCCCATTCGTGGTCGTGAAAGAGCGTCAGAACAGCAGAAAACGGATCAGCATCCTTGATCGAAATCTCTTCATAGGGCGATCGAAGGTGCTGCATCTTGTTGGGTGAGAGGGTGCACAGGGCATCAAGGTCATCTGTGTCAGGCGACAACAGATCAATCTGCAAGCCAACCGCTTCGGCGGCCTGTGCCATTGACCTGAAAATCGCGCCCCGCCCAGCCAGCACCAAACGAAACACCGGCACATACTCAAACTGCACCACGCCCTGCCCCGGCCCGTCGGCGCCATCGGCAGAAAAGGTCAGCTGCGCGGGTTTCCGGTCGGCCAAAGAGGCCGCAGCCTGCGTCAGCGCCGCGCCGTCGGGATTGGGATCAATCACAATCGTCAATGCGCCGCCGCAGGGCAGCTTGAGGTCCATAAACCGAGACCCCTCGCCATAGCGCACAACCTGCCGTTTGCCTGTCTCAAGCGCATCCAGCGCGCGCAGGCGAATGTCGCGGTCGATGCAG
Organism: Cognatishimia sp.; assembly: GCF_964229375.1. Classification (GTDB taxonomy): domain Bacteria; phylum Pseudomonadota; class Alphaproteobacteria; order Rhodobacterales; family Rhodobacteraceae; genus Cognatishimia. The sequence continues at coordinate 6,667 of NZ_CAXREH010000205.1, read as the reverse complement.
CCGTTGGACAGATAACCGGTCATTTCACCCCGCGCATCCACCATCGCAAGCGACCCCACGTCCCGCGCGGCACCCCCCTCGATGGCGATCGATGTGATCAGCGCAAAGGGCTGCTGTGACGCGAACAGACCCGCGGCCTTCGAGATGATCTCGGCCGCGTGGTCCACATATGTGATTTGCTCAGGCCTTAACGTCTTCATTGAAGGTTCCCGCAAAGGACTTAAAGAACTTCGCCGCCAGCTTTTTAGCGGTGCTTTGGATCAGGCGGCTGCCAAGCTGTGCCAGTTTGCCACCGATTTCGGCCTTGGCTTCATAGCGCAGGATGGTGGCATCGCCATCAGGGGTTAGCGTGACTTCGGCACCGCCCTTGGCGTGACCAGCCGTGCCGCCATTGCCTTGACCGGTCAGGGAAAACGCATTTGGCGCACCAGACGTGTCCAGCACAACGTCGCCGCCAAACCGGGCCTTAACCGGACCGATTTTCAGAACGACCTTGGCTTCCATCTCGGTGTCGCTGTGTTTGATCAGTTCTTCACAGCCGGGGATACACTGCTGCAGAACCTCTGGGTTGTTCAGCGCTGCATATACCTCGTCCATCGGAGCGTCGATTTTGATTTCGTCAGAGAGTTCCATGTTTCATCCTTTAACAACAGGGGAATTTGATCTTTGCCAAAAGTTCAGCCTGCTCTGGTTTCAGAGCAAATTTGGCGCGAAGCTTTGTAAAAAGAGGTCTGATGATCCTCATGCGTCCTCCTTTTCAAGCTGGGTGAGCAGCGCCTGATAGTCCTCGGGCGTATCGATATCCCGATAAAAGCCGGGGGCGGCCATCTCGTGGAACTGCACATGCTGTGGGTTGTCTTGTGTGAACCGCCGGCATCCGGGCGCGCGCGGGTTTTCCGTCAGGCGCGGCCTAAGCGAATGGGGCACAACGATTGGGTTGCCGCGGGAATCCCCGTGGCGCGGGATCGAGATTTTCTCTGCACCCGCAGAGGCATGCGCCTTCAGAAGATCCTGCAAGTCTTTGGCTGTCAGAAAGGGTTGGTCCCCCAGCCCGATCAAAAGCGCTGCCGCGTCGGGTGCATGCGCCAAGCCGCAAGCCACAGACGACGCCTGCCCCTCGGCATAGCTGTCACAGAACACCGTCGTGGCACCGCTGTCGCGCAGTGCGGCCTCAACCCCAGCACGCGCGTGACCTGTCACCACCAACACAGGCCCCTGCGTGGCCCGGCGATAGACGTCCACCATATGCGCAATCATGGGGCGACCCCGCACGGACAAAAGCTGTTTGTCCTGCGCGCCCATGCGGTGCGACAGGCCCGCTGCGAGAATGACGGTTGCGACCTCATGCATCCGGAGTGGTCTCCTGCGCACGGCGGCGCTGGATCAGCTCTGCCAGAATGGACAGCGCGATTTCTTCAGCGGTCTCTGCGCCGATATCCAGCCCCGCGGGGGCTTTGACTGTGTCGAGCGCTGCTTCGGATACTCCCGCCTCGGCCAGTTTCTTGCGCAAAGACGTGAATTTTCGCACGCTGCCCACAAAGGCCACATAGTCAGACTGCCCTGCCAATGCCGCCTTAAGCGCATCCAGATCGCCTTGGCCTTGCGTTGCGATGACAACGGACTGGTACGGCCCGCTAGGGGTTTCGCCAGCAGATCCATCGCTTACGGCCCAATTCAATGTCGGCGCCAGATTACGCAACGCCCGCGCGACAGGGGATGCGCCCAGAACAACCAATTCAGGCGTGGGCAGGACGGGTTCGACAAAGATATCGATGCTACCACCAGACGGGCAGCCATTGCGGGCAAATTTGATCCCGTCTTTCAGCTCTCCGGATTGCACGCCCTTTGCCTCAAGCTGCTCCTCTGGCGCGATCGAGACCAGTTTCGGCGCGCCTTCTTGCAGGGCTTCTTTGGCAATCCGAGCCACAGCGCCGCGGGTACAGCCCCCGCCAAGCCAGCCATGCACAATTGCGCCATCTGCATCCAGCAGCGCTTTTGCGCCAAGGGTGGACGAGGTCGACCCGGCCACACGCACCACCGTGGCCAGCACAAACGGTTGCTGCGCGGCGCGCAGATCCTGCGCGATACTGGAAAGTTCGACGTCAAAGCTGTCTGGGTGGCTCATAGGTGGACAAGCTCCCTTTCTAGATCGGCCAGATGGGCCAAAGTGTTGGCGGGCCGGAAAATATCGATCCATGGCAAAGCCGCCGCCATCGCGCCCGCGACAGGTTCATAGTCAGACCACCCTTTCAACGGGTTCAGCCAGATCACTTTGCAGCCGCGTTTCTTCAGCTTTGCCAGCGCGTCTGCGGTTTGCTGGGGCGGGCTGGTGTCGTAGCCATCGGACAGGATCAGAACCACGCTGCGTCCATCGACAAACCGCTTGGCATAAGTGTCGGCAAACCGTTGCAGACACGGCCCGATCTTGGAGCCGCCCCCGAACCCGTCAGCCATCAGTGACATACGCCCAATTGCGCGCATACTGTCCTTGTCGCGCAAGGCCTCGGTGATGCGCACAAGCCGCGTGTGAAACAGATAGGCATCGGCTTGTTTGTCTGACCGCATCAGGCCCGCGAGGAAAGCAAGAAACACCTGCGCATAGACACTCATGGATCCCGACACATCACACAGCGCAACGATGTTGCGGGTGCGGTCAGGACGTCGTTTGCGCAGCAGAGCCAGCGGCTCGCCGCCTGTGGCCAGACTGCGCCGGATGGTTTTGCGAAAATGCAGACGGTCGCCTTTGCGCGCAGCGACCCGACGGCGCGAGCGGCGGTCACGCAGCGCTGCACCAAGGCGGCGGGCGACGTCTTCGGCTTCGGCGATGTCTTCGGCGCGGACCAGATCGCGCAGATCCTTGCGCGACAGATTGCGTTGATGCGTGGCGACCAGCTTGCCCGTGCCGTCACTGTCGGCTTCGCCATCCCCATCAGGCGCGGTCTGCTCGCCTGCGGACCCTGCGTCCTGCCCCGCGCCATCGCGCGAGGAATGCACATCGTTGCTAAAGCTGGACTGCGCTTTTGGGATGGATTTTTCTTTCACGCGCCCGGAATCCAGCCAATAGCTGTTAAAGAGGTCATCAAACCGGTCCGCTTCTTCTTTGTAGCCGGTACAGACCGCGCGCAAGGCGAGACGACAGTCGTTGATGACGGCCGCATCCACATGCGTCAAAGCCGTCATCGCAAGCTCTGCTTCGGCGACACCCAGCCGCAACCCATTGCCGCGTAGATGCGCGACGAACCCGGCCATGCGGGCTGCAGGGCCCGGATCACGGGCCGCGAATTTGGTGACGCGACTCACGCGGCTTTCCCGGCAATGCGCGCAGCGACCTCGGGCGTCACATGGGCCTGATCGCTTTGGGTTTTCAGCAATGTCACCAAGGTGGCATGCAGCACGTCGGGCGCGTCGGTCAGATCAGCAATCCCCAGCCCCATCAGGGCCGCTGCAAAGTCGAGCATTTCGGCAATGCCCGGGGTCTTTTCCAGCTCGGTTTTACGCAGATCCTGCACGAAGCCAACGATCTGCTGCGCCAGCCGGTCTTCGACATCCGGGCAGCGCGCCTTCAGGATCGCCATCTCGGTCGCGCGGTCGGGATAGTCTACATAGGCATAGAGACAGCGTCGACGCAGCGCATCCGACAAATCGCGTGTGCCATTAGAGGTCAGAATAACAGTCGGGCGGCTGGTTGCTTTAATCGTGCCCAATTCAGGAATCGACACCTGAAAATCAGAGAGAACCTCAAGCAGATAAGCTTCGAATTCTTCGTCCGCGCGGTCGATTTCGTCGATCAGCAACACCGGAGCCTCTGGCTGTGTGATTGCCGCCAGCAACGGGCGTTCCAGCAGAAAGTCGCGCGAAAAGATGCGCTCTTCGACGGATTTTCCGGTTTCGCCATCCTCGGCAGACGCACGAATGCTGAGCAGCTGCTTTTGATAGTTCCATTCATAGATGGCCTGCGACGCATCCAGACCCTCATAGCACTGCAAACGGATCAGGCTGGTGTTCTGGGTCGCAGACAGCGCGCGGGCAACCTCGGTCTTGCCGACGCCTGCCGCGCCTTCAAGCAACAGCGGACGCCCCAGACTGAGGGCCAGCCCAAGGGCCATTGCCAGATCATCGGATGCAACATACCCGTCACGCCGCAGCGCGGATTGAAGTTCGCTCGTGTTCATGGGTCAGTGTGCGGGGCGCACGATGGTCATCGACGCGCCCCGCGTCCTTTCTTAGTCATGCAGTCCCAAACCGTTGGCGGTCTTCCAGATCCGCCAGTGGTCGTGAGGCATGTTTGTGTGAGTATTGCCAAAGGCGCGGAACGCGTCCTGAACGGCATTGGAGAAACATGGCACACCGCCAACATGTGGGCTTTCGCCGACACCCTTCGCACCGATTGGGTGGTGCGGAGATGGCGTGACCGTGTAGTCGGTTTCATAGTTGGGCACTTCCCATGCAGTTGGCAGGAAGAAGTCCATCAATGTCCCGGTTTTCACGTTCCCCATATCGTCATAGGCAATCTCTTGGCCCAGAGCGACCGCGAGTGCTTCGGTCAGACCGCCGTGGACCTGCCCTTCGATGATCATCGGGTTGATCCGCGTGCCACAGTCGTCCAGCGCATAGAAGCGGCGGATTTCCGGAACACCGGTGTCCACGTCGATGTCCATCACACAGACATAGGCGCCGAATGGGTAAGTCATGTTCGGCGGATCGTAATAGCTGACCGCTTCCAGACCAGGCTCGATGCCGGGGATTGCCTGATTGTAGGCGGCAAAGGCGATTTCTTTCATCGTCTTGAACTTTTCAGGCGCGCCTTTGACCACGAAACGGTCGATGTCGAATTCGACGTCATCGTCGTGAACTTCCAGCAGATAAGCCGCAATCATCTGCGCCTTTGCCCGAATTTTACGACCCGCCATCGCGGTGGCCGCACCGGCTACCGGAGTGGAGCGCGACCCGTAAGTTCCCAGACCATATGGTGCTGTGTCTGTGTCGCCTTCCTCGATGGTGATGCTGTCGGCAGGCAAGCCGATCTCGGACGCCAGGATCTGTGCAAAGGTGGTCGCGTGGCCCTGACCCTGAGAAATCGTGCCAAGCCGTGCGATCGCAGACCCAGTTGGGTGGATGCGGATTTCACAGCTGTCAAACATGCCCAGACCAAGAATATCGCAATTCTTGACCGGCCCTGCCCCGACGATTTCCGTAAAGAAACTCAGACCGATGCCCATCAGCTTGCGCGTTTTGCCAGCCTTGAAGTACTCAACCCGCTGCGCTTGTTCAGCCCGTAGACCGTCATAGTCCACAGCCTTGAGCGCCTTGTCCCAAGCGGTGTGATAGTCGCCTGAGTCGTATTCCCAACCCAGCGCCGCCTGATAGGGGAACTGCTCTTTCTTGATAAAGTTGATCCGGCGCAGCTCTGCTGCGTCCATGTTCAACTTGATCGCAAGCACTTCGATCATCCGCTCGATGAAATACACCGCTTCGGTCACACGGAAGGAACAGCGATAGCTGACCCCGCCCGGTGCCTTGTTGGTGTAAACGCCGTCGACTTCAAGGAACGCCGTCGGGATGTCATAAGAACCAGTACAGATGTTCATAAAGCCCGCAGGGAACTTGGTAGGATCCGCACAGGCGTCAAAGCCGCCGTGATCGGCCGTAACGTGGCAATGCAGACCGGTGATCTTACCGTCTTTGGTCGCAGAAATACGGCCCTTCATCCAATAATCACGCGCAAATGCGGTGGTCATCAGATTGTCCATCCGGTCTTCGATCCACTTCACCGGCTTGCCCGTGACGATCGAGGCGACGACGGAACAGACATAGCCCGGATAGGCACCAACCTTGTTGCCGAAACCGCCGCCGATGTCAGGGCTGATGACGCGAATGTTGTGCTCTTCGAGGCCGGAAATCAGGGAAACGATTGTCCGGATCGCGTGCGGAGCCTGGAAAGTGCCCCACAGGGTCAGCTTGCCATTCACCTTGTCCATCGACGCGACACTGCCGCAGGTCTCAAGCGGGCAAGGGTGCGTACGGTGATAGTACATGGTCTCTTCGGCCACGACTTCGGCGTTCGCGATCACCTGTTCGGTCGGCTCCTTGTCACCCGCTTCCCACGTGAAGATGTGGTTGTGGTGTTTACGAGGACCATGCGCACCGTCCATCGGCTTGCCTGACTCATCCACCGTGTCTTCGCGCAGAACCACATCGGATTTCAGCGCTTCAAACGGATCCACCAGAACCGGCAGCTCTTCGTATTCGACTTCGACAGCTTCGATACCATCGGCCGCTGCATAGCGGTCGTCTGCGACAACAAAGGCAACTTCCTGTCCCTGGAACAGCACTTTGCCGTCTGCCAGAACCATCTGCTTGTCGCCCGCGAGTGTCGGCATCCAGTGCAACGCCAGTGGCTCCAGATCCGCAGCGGTCAGAACCGCGTGCACACCAGGAACTTCAAGGGCTGCCGAGATATCGATGTTCTTGATGCGCGCGTGGGCGTAGGGCGAACGCACAAAATCCCCAAACAGCATGCCGTCCAGTTTGACGTCATCGACATAGTTGCCTTTGCCCTGAGTAAAGCGAGCATCTTCCACGCGTTTGCGCGAACAGCCCATACCTTTCAGGTTTTCGACCCGCTCTTCGCGGCTTGTGACTTCATCTTTCATTCTGCCGCCTCCTT
>NZ_CAXREH010000204.1:0-10873 GCF_964229375.1 Cognatishimia sp. | reverse complement strand
AGCAGAACCGGAAGCTGGAAACACAAGCCAAACGCCACGATCAGCTTAAGCGTAATGTCCAATGTCTCGTTCACCTTACCTTGGAAGACGATGGCAATGCCGTCGTCCCTGATTGGGGTCTCAATGGCGGCGCCTTCGACAAAGAAGGCTGACACCAGCGACGAGGCATCCGCAAAGCCAAGGAAGAACTGCATCGCAAGCGGAGTTACGATGAAATGCGCAAAGGCCGCGCCCGAGATAAACAAGACCGGTGAGGCAATCAAAAACGGCAAAAACGCAGATTTTTCATTGCGATACAGACCGGGCGCCACAAAACGCCAAAGCTGATGTGCGATGGCAGGGAATGACAGTCCCAGACCGGCAACCATGGCCACGCGGACCAGCGTAAAAAAGTATTCCTGCGGCGCAGTATACTGCATCACGGGGTTTGGATCGCCCAAATTGCGCATGGTCTGCTCGATCGGGATCAGCAGAAAATCCAACAACTGTTTGCCAAAAATAAAGCAGACGATAAAGCCAATCACAAAGGCGATCACAGACCGGATCAGACGCGTGCGCAGCTCGGCCAGATGCTCGATCAACGGGGCGGAGCTTGCCTCCATTTCGTCGGTAGCGCTCATCTATGCGTCCTTGTTCTCTGTGTCGGATCCATCCGACTTCAAGGCCTCTACGGCCTCTTGCGCGGCCTTTGCCTCGGCCTGCGCTTTTTCAGCGGCCGCAGCGGCCTCTTTCGCGCGTTTCTCAGCCTGACGTTTCGCCGTAGCGTCGTGAATCTTTTTCGCATCCTCCGCGCGCTTTGCGGCCAACTTGCCCGTCTCGCTTTCTGGATCGTAATTCACCGCGGATTTCGCGTGTTCCGCCAAAGCATCCACCGCGCCCTTGGCAGGGTTCGTGGCCGCTTTGATCGTATTGGTCACGTCATCCATGCCGCTTTCCGCCGCCGCCTGGTTCATCGCAGACGAAAACTCACGCCCCATGGCACGCGCCTTACCGACGAAATTCCCAACGCGGCGAAACAGAACTGGAAGGTCTTTTGGGCCAACCACAATCAGCGCGACAACGCCGATAATGAGCAGTTCGCCCATACCGAAATCAAACATCCGGCGCTCCTTTCACGCAGCGCTTAGGCGTCGTCTTTGGTTTTTTCAGACTCTGGCGTTACGTCTTTGGCTTCTTCGAGCTGTTCTTCAAGCTCGTCTTTGCCTTCTTGAACGCCACGCTTAAAGGATGTGATGCCTTTGCCGACTTCGCCCATCAGGGACGAGATTTTGCCGCGGCCAAAAAGAACCAGAACGACAACGGCGATGAGCAGAACCTGCCATGGACCTAGGGACATTGTATTTCTCCTGCACAGAGGCCCGAGAGCCTCGTTTCAACTTTCTGGAGCAGAACTTATGCAGAGTACTCGGGGACGAAAAGACCGAAATCACCTATTTTTGAAGGATTTGGACAAAAAATGCAGTGCGCTTTGTCAATAGAGTGTCAATTGACAGGTTTTTGTCAGTAAGGTGAGTTAAGCAAAGGTGAGAATCACACATGAAACGCACAGAACGACTCTATGCCCTGATCGAGATTCTGAAGGATGGCGCGGTCCACCGTGCCGAGGATCTGGCGCTTCGTTTCGACGTCTCGCTGCGCACGATGTACCGCGATATGGACATGCTTGCCGCCAGTGGCATTCCGGTCGAGGGCGAACGCGGACGTGGCTATTCCTCGCGTGCGGCGATCACCCTGCCCCCGCTGAACCTTTCTGAAGAAGAGCTGGATGCGCTGCTTGTGACCCTATCCGCCGCCGGACAATCGGGTGATGAAACGCTGCGCACAGCTGCCCGGTCGTTGGCCGAAAAAATCGATGCCGTCTTGCCCGAAGATCATCGCGCAGCGCCTAAGTCCATGAATTTCGCGGCTTATCCTTTCGCCGAGTCCGCCTATGCCTTTCAGCATTTGACCAATCTGCGCGGCGCGATCCGCACCAAGCAACGCATCGCGATTGAGATGGTTTCGGGCGCCAATCACACCCTCAGGCCGCTGAAACTGGACTATTGGGGCCGCGTCTGGAGCCTGACCGCCTGGGTCGAAGACCTGAATGATTTCGGAAGTTTTCGCGTCGATCAGATCGAAACGGTTAAAATTCTGCCGGGGCTGTTTGTGGATGAGCCGGGCAAGACGCTGGCCGATCTGGACCGCCGCGCGTCATAGGCGCAACGTTGTCGACATCGCCAACAAGCTGGCCTTGCGCCGGAATTCACTCAGACCCAGCGCACCATCGGCCACCAGCATCGGATCTTTGGCAACCTGTTTCAAAAGCGCGGTATCCTGCCATGTGCACAAAAGTGCTGCGCGGGCGGGTCGGCTGATCAGACTTGTTGCAGCAGCTTTTCTGCGCGCCAATGCCTCGGTTGCTAAGGCGGCAACAGCCTCTGCGCGCCCATCCACCAGCGGACGCCTGCCGTGGTTCTCAAGCTCTGGGATGGCCTGAAACCAGCGCACAAGCGCATGGGCAAAAGCGATGTCACGCACAGCCTTGCTATCCGCCGCACCCAGCATCTGGCAGGCTGTCACCAAAAGATTTCCCGTCGTGGCCTCTAGATAGCGGCGAAACGCGGCATCATCCTCAAACGGATCCTTATAGATATCCCACCGACGCGCCTCGATCAGCGCATCCAGACCGTCGGCCATGTCAGGTGTCAGCGCAGCCGCCAAAGGCGACACAACCTCGTGGCGTCGAACCTGCGCGCCGGTTTTGATCTCTTCCAAAGCGTCACGCCACCACTGCAGGCGCATTTCGGCAATCATGCTTTCCTGCGTGATCCAAGGCGCGCGCGAGACTTCGATATTAAAGGCAAACAGCGGAAACAACTTAGCACGCGCCGCAACCGGCGCCGCCATAATCGCCAGAAAGCGGTCCGCATCGCCGCGCTGAACAAGGCCAGCGCAGGCGTTTATGTCATCGGTCAGACCCGTCACACCGCAACCGCACCGTCGTGTATAAGCTTACAATTGATTGCATCGAGCAAGGCTTCAAACGACGCATCCACGATGTTGGCAGAGACGCCAACGGTGGACCAACGCCGCCCGTTGCTGTCTTCGCTGTCGATAATAACGCGCGTCACAGCTTCGGTGCCGCCCTGGGTGATCCGCACCTTAAAGTCGACCAGTTTAAAATCCGCGATCATTTCTTGATACGGCCCAAGATCCTTGCCAAGCGCCTTGGCCAGCGCGTTCACCGGGCCTCGATCCGAGCCGCCCTCGTCCAGCGAGTCGCTGACCGACAGCATCTTCTCGCCCCCGATTTTGACGACGACGACCGCCTCTGACAGGCTAACCCTCTGAGTGTATTTGTTTTTACGCCGCTCAACCGTCACTTTATAGCGTTTCACGTCAAAGAAAGACGGCAGCATCCCCAATTCGTCACGCGCCAAAAGCTCGAAGCTGGCCTGCGCTGTATCAAAGCTATAGCCCTGAGACTCTTTCTCTTTGATCCGCGACAGGATGCGGGCCAAAGCAGGATCGCCTTTTTGCACCTCTATGCCAGCATCCGCCAAGCGTTTGATCAGGTTGGACTGGCCCGCCTGATTGGACATGGGAATGACCCGCTCGTTGCCCACCGATTTGGGGTCAATATGTTCATAGGTCGTCGGATCCTTAAGGATCGCGCTGGCATGCAGCCCCGCCTTATGCGCAAAGGCCGACGCGCCGACGAATGCGGCCTGCTTGGATGGCACGCGGTTCAGGATGTCGTCCAACATCCGGCTGATGCGGGTCAATCCCGTCAGGGCCTCAGCGGTCACGCCGGTCTGAAAGCGGCTGGCGTAGGGCTCTTTGGTCAGCAGAATGGGGATCAGAGTGGTCAGATTGGCGTTGCCGCACCGCTCTCCCAGTCCGTTCAACGTCCCCTGCACCTGCCGCGCGCCCGCATCAATGGCGGCCAGCGAATTCGCGATCGCCTGCTCGCAATCGTTATGGGTGTGGATCGCGACATGGCTTCCCGGAATGCCCGCCTCGATCACAGCAGCCGTGGCCTCATGTACCTCGGCCGGCATCGCGCCACCGTTGGTGTCACACAGCACAACCCAACGCGCCCCAGCGTCATAGGCGGCACGCACGGCTTGCAGCGCGTAAGTCGGGTTGGCCTTGAAGCCGTCGAAAAAATGCTCGGCGTCAAACATCGCCTCGCGCCCTTGTGCCACGATATGGGCCATGGACCGTGCGATATTGTCGGTGTTTTCCTCAAGCGTGATCCCCAGCGCCGTCTCGACGTGGAAATCATGGCTTTTCCCAACCAGACAGACCGCAGGCGTGCCTGCGTTCAACACGGCTGCCAGAACGTCATCGTTTTCCGCCGACATGCCAGACCGTTTGGTCATGCCAAAGGCGGTAAAGGTCGCGCGAGTGTCTGGACGCGCCTCAAAGAACGCGCTGTCGGTCGGGTTGGCGCCGGGCCAACCGCCTTCGATGAAATCCACACCTAGGGTATCAAGTGCCTGAGAGATCTGCTTTTTCTCATCAATCGAGAACTGCACACCCTGCGTTTGCTGCCCATCGCGCAGCGTGGTGTCGTAAAGATAAAGACGTTCTTTTTCCATCACAGCGCCTCCAGTTTTGAGGCATCAAAGTTTGGCCCCGGCACCAGTTCAACGCCGGTTTTGCTCATGCGCACTTCAAGGCCTGCGCCGATGAAGGCGGTTTTCAACCGGTCGACCTCGCTGAAATCCTTGCTCGTCATAGCCGCAGTGCGGGCCTCAAACAGTTGGGTTTCAAAGGCGGACAAATCGACCGAAGGCGCAGACGCCCAGTCCCCGAGTTTGTCGTCCAGCAGACCAAGCAACAGGCCCGAAGCCAGTAACTGTGCGGCTTCCCCGGCATTGGCCAGACGGTGCATTTCCGCCAGCGCACCGGCGGTGTTCACATCATCCGCAACAGCCGCCAGAACCGCCGGGGATGGGCTGTCTGCGGGCTCGATGCCCGTGGTCAGCCCACGCCACTTGCGCAGCGTCGCGGCGGCCTCTTCTGCCTTTTTCGCAGTCCAATCCATCGGCTTGCGATAATGCGTGGACAGAAACACAAAGCGGATCACTTCGCCCGGAACGCCCTGCTCTAGCAAGTCGCGCACGGTAAAGAAGTTGCCCAAAGACTTGGACATCTTTTTGCCTTCGACCTGCAGCATTTCATTGTGCATCCAGACCCGCGCGAATTCACCCTCGGGATGCGCGCAGCAGCTTTGCGCCACTTCGTTTTCATGGTGCGGGAACTGCAAATCATTGCCGCCGCCGTGAATGTCGAAACTGTCGCCCAGAATTTCATAGGCCATGGCGGAACATTCGATGTGCCAGCCCGGCCGCCCGCGCCCCCAGGGGCTGTCCCACCCCGGCAGATCATCGCTTGAGGGCTTCCACAGAACGAAATCCATGGGATCTTCTTTATAAGGAGCCACCTCGACCCGCGCGCCGGCGATCATGTCATCGACCGAGCGGCCGGACAATTTGCCGTAGTCCTCGTACTTGCGCACCCGAAACAACGCGTGGCCGTCTTTTGCATAGGCAAAGCCATCTGCGATCAGCTTTTCAATCATCGCGATCATCGGCGCGATGTATTGCGTGGCGCGCGGCATGTGATTGGGTTCGATCGCGCCCAAGGCGGCCATATCGCCAAGATACCAGCCGATGGTCTCTTCGGTGCGCTCGCCAATCAGCTCTTCCAGCGTGCCCGCAGCACCAGCCTCTTTACGCGACAGAGCGGTTGCGTTGATCTTGTCGTCGACATCCGTGAAGTTGCGCACATAGGTGACGTTGTCAGCCCCATAAACATGCCGCATCAACCGGTTCAAAACGTCAAACACCACCACCGGGCGTGCATTGCCCAGATGGGCGCGATCATAGACCGTCGGCCCACAGACATACATGCTCACTTGACCTGGAATAATCGGCTCGAAGACCTCTTTTTTGCGGGTCTTAGAGTTATAGAGCTTGATCTCGGTCATAGTGTCCTCACACACGGGTCTCGCGCGGCGGGCTTAGCAACTTTATCAATGGTTTGAAATAGAAGAACCGCCCGCCAACACTGTTAGCAGGCAATACAGCAAATAATGATTGTGCTGGTCTTGGTCATGCGCGCGACCATAGCAGCCGCGCGCAAAGGGTCAAGGGACTTGCCCATGGCCCGCCTTATGCGCAAAGAGACCGGTGATTGCGCAATCTATGTGTCGTAGCTGACAACCTCATATTCCAGCCCGTCGGGACCGTTGAAATAGAACCTTTCGCCGGGCTCATAGTCATAGTGCGAATGCGGCGCAAAACCGGCTTGCCGCACTTTCGCTTCGGTGGCTTTCAGATCGTTCACCACCACCCCAACATGGTTGATAGCGCCCTTGACCGCATATTTTTCGCCTGCCGGTCCAAGCTTTTTTGCCGGGCTGTACAAAGCCAGATAAGTTTCGCGATCACCAACATGAACTGTATATCCTTCGTCCATCGACGCACCCTCCCAGCGGATGTGCCAATCAAAAATCTGCATCAAAACCTGCGCCGTTGCCTGTGCGTCTTCGACGGTGATATTCACGTGCTCTAGTTTCATTCGAATTCCTTCCGCATTGAATCAACGTTGAATTCACTGTAATTCTTCAAGTATACTTTAAGGCAATAGGAATTTTTGGGAGTGTTTACAGCATGATGGGAAATCGCGGCCTGACTATCGGTGAAATCGCAGGGCGCACCGGCCTCGCGACCTCGGCAATTCGCTATTACGAGGACGAAGGACTTGTGCATCCATTTCGCACGGAAACCGGGCAACGCCGCTTTGACCGTGCCGACATTCGCCGCCTGTCTTTCGTGATGATCGCGCAGAACCTCGGTTTCAGCATTGCCCAAATCCGCGAGGTCTTGCACGGGCTTCCCGAGGGTCGCACCCCATCCAAAGCCGACTGGGCGCGGATCTCGAAAAGGTTTCGTAAGGATCTGGATCAGCGCATCGCACAGATGGAAGTTCTGCGCGAAAAACTGGATGGCTGTATCGGATGTGGATGTTTGTCGATGAAGGCCTGTGCGCTTTACAATCCAAAGGACAGCGTTCGACACAAGGGCAAAGGCCCACGCTATCTGCTCGGAGATTCCCCGGCCTAACAACGCCATGTGTTGACCTTTCGCGAAATTTCGATCCCATGGCACAAGGTTTGATTCCGAAAGGCAGTATGGCGATGAAACTTTCCAATCGTGTTCTGACATTGAATGGCGGTGGCTCTAACGGCTGGGAGATCTTTGAGCAGGCGCGCGACATGATCGCGGCCGGTGAACCAGTGACCATGTTGACGATTGGCGAACATGACATTGGCACATCACAAGAGATCCTAGAGGCCATGCATGCGGCCGCTTTGGGGGGACACACAGGCTATGCCGCGATCCCTGGCACGCCTTCGTTGCGTCAGACCGTTGCAGACCGAGTTCAGGCCCGTACTGGCGTTGCGACAACGTCCAAGAACGTATTGATCGTGCCCGGTGGTCAGTCAGGGCTGTTCGCATCACATTTCGCCGCCCTGAACCCCGGCGATCGCGCCCTGCATATTGATCCCTATTACGCCACCTCCCCCGGCACGCTGCGTGCTGTCGGTGCGCAGCCCGTTGCTGTTCCCGCACGGGCCCAAAATGGCTTTCAACCCACATATGAAGACATCGCCGCCCATGCCGAGGGCGCGACGTCTTTGCTGATCAATTCCCCGAACAACCCGACGGGGGCTGTCTATAGCGCGGAAACCCTCGACGCGATTGCGAAGGCCTGTCAGGATTTCGATCTTTGGCTGATCTCAGACGAGGTCTATGAGACACAAGTCTGGGAAGGGCAACATATCAGCCCACGCAGCCTGCCCGGCATGGCCGAACGCACGATCGTGGTGAATTCACTGTCCAAATCCCACGCCATGACAGGCAGCCGCATTGGCTGGATCGTGGCACCCGAAGCGGTGATTCAGGAGCTCACCGAGCTGGTCACCAACACCACATATGGCGTCACCGGTTTTGTTCAGGACGCCGCAGAGTTCGCGCTGAAACAAGGCACCTCGGTCGAAGCGGCCGTGGCAGAGCCCTTCTTACGTCGCCGTGGCTTCGTTCAATCCTTGGTCGAGGGCCAAAACGTCGCGCAATTGGTGCCTGCGCAGGGCGCGATGTATGTCATGCTCGACGTGCGGGCGACAGGGCTGTCTGGCAAAGATTTCGCAAGCGGTCTGTTGCAAGAGGAATTGATCGCGGTCATGCCCGGCGAAAGCTTTGGCACAGCGGCCGCAGGCCACATCAGGATCGCTCTGACGGTTGATGACGACCGGCTGCAAGACGCGATCAAACGGCTGCTTAACTACGCAAAGGCGCGTATTTAAACACTTATCCTTGATTTGTCGTTTTGCGACACCCAAAATACCCTCATGTCGCGAATGACCTAGATCAGGTCTATTATTTGTCGTTTTTCGTGCGGACGGAGGAACACATGAAGAACCGTCAGTGGAAAATTAATATCGTGTCCCGCACCATTGGTGCGGATCGCGGTCGTGCTGCGCGGGGTCGCCCTGCCCTTTGAATGAGCCAATCACTTAGCCATTCAAATTCAGGGAACACACATGAACGATATCTCTCCTCGCCGCTCTGGTGGACGTGCGGCACGCCGCGCGAACAGAGCAGCCCCATTGGCAAAAGCCTTGCGTCCGGTCAAAGCCGGTATGGAAGGAGGTTACTATAAACCTCTTTCAGATCAAGATGTTGAACGCATTCACGAAGCCGCACTTCGGGCACTCGAAGAAATCGGCCTGTGCGACGCACCAGAAAGTGGCGTCGCCTATCTGACATCCGTCGGCTGTATCGCAGGCGATGATGGCCGCATCCGCTTTCCGCGCGCGGTCGTGGAAAAAGCGCTGGAAACCGCCTGCCGCGAAATCACGCTATACAGCCGCGACGGTGAAAACGATCTGGTTCTATCAGGCGACCGCGTGCATTTCGGCACTGCCGGTGCTGCGGTCAGCATGGTCGACGTCGAAGGCCGCGAATACCGCGACTCAACCGTGCAGGATCTGCACGACGCCGCAAAAATCGTGGACACGCTCGAGCATGTTCACTTCCTGCAACGCCCGATGGTGTGCCGTGACATCGTGGACAACCGCGAAATGGATGTGAACACGATCTATGCCTCATGCTCTGGCACGACCAAGCACATCGGCACGTCTTTCACCGAGCCGGATTTCGTCGAAGACGCGTTGAAAATGCTGCACATGATTGCAGGCGGCGAAGAGGCCTGGCGCGCCAAGCCGTTCTTGAGCAACTCAAACTGTTTTGTGGTTCCTCCCATGAAATTCGCAACTGAATCCTGCGAAGTCATGGAACGCTGCATCGAAGGCGGCATGCCTGTGCTTTTGTTGTCTGCTGGTATGGCCGGCGCAACCGCGCCGTCCACAGTGGCTGGCGCGATCGTCCAGGCGGTTGCAGAGTGCCTTGCGGGGCTGGTTTACGTCAACGCGATCAAACCGGGCTACCCGGCCATTTTCGGCACATGGCCCTTTGGTCTGGACCTGCGCTCTGGCGCGATGACTGGTGGATCTGGCGAACAGGCCCTGCTGACGGCAGGCTGCACGCAAATGCACAAATACTACGGCCTGCCCGGAGGCTCAGCCGCCGGTATGACCGACGCCAAACTGCCTGACATGCAGGCGGGTTGGGAGCAGATGTGTTCAAACGTACTGGCGGGTGTTGCAGGGCTGAACATGGTCTATGAATCTGTCGGCATGCACGCGTCGCTCTTGGGCTTTTGCCACGAGAGCCTGATTTTGGGCGACGACATGATCGGCCACGCCCAACGCGTTCTGCGCGGGATCGAGGTGGACGACGTCACGCTGGGGCTGGACCAGATGGCCGAGGTCTGTTTGGGCGGCCCCGGGCATTATCTGGGCACCGACGAAACCTTGAGCCGGATGGAAAAAGACTATGTCTATCCGACAATTGGTGACCGCACTTCGCCCAAGGAATGGGCCGAAATCGGCAAACCCGATCTGAACCAACAGGCGATCAAGCGCAAAGAAGAGATCCTGTCAAAGCCGTCAAAGGCCGCCTTTGATCAGGAACTGGATGACCAGATTCGAGACGCGTTTAAGATCTATTTGCCAAAATCTTAAGACATAAATTTGAGGGGCTTCGGCCCCTCATTTTTTACGCCTGTCGCGATGATGGGGCCCGTCTATGCCTTTGGGTGTTTAGAAAAGGAAAAGGCGTTTCGAGATCACACTGATCGCCAGCTAGATCTCGAAACGCTTTAGTTTCGCCACTCGAACTCACTCTATTGTACCGCTCTGATTTCTGCCTGCGGTCCGAGCGTCGCTTCGGAATAGACGCATCTATTCCTGAAATCGTGGCGGGATATACCCCCCGCCGGGGTGTCGGATAGGCCCGAAGGCCTGTCCCCCGAGGTTTTCTTAGCTACAGCCTGAGGTCGCGCCGCAGGTGTTGCATTTCATGCAGGTACCGTTGCGCACCAGCGTATAGTTGCCGCAGTCGCCGCAAGGATCGCCCTCATAGCCCTGCATCTTGGCCTTGTCGCGGGCGCTCATCGTGGGCGTTGCGGCCGTAACCGTTGCCTCACCCACTTCGGGCACCAGAGTTTCCAGAGCAGAACTCGCATCCAACGCTTCGGTGCCACCGTTCAGAACCAGCAACTCCTGTGGCATACGCTTGCGTAGGTAGCCGGTAGAGGAAATCTGCTTCAGCACTTCCAGAGAACGTGTCGCAGCTTCGCCGCTCATCTCTTTGATATTGCTGACACCTTCCTCTTCGCCACGTCCCAGATCATCGAACGCCGGACCCTGTGGTTTCACATGCGCCAGATCGGTGCGGTCCAGATAAGACACGGC
>NZ_CAXREH010000203.1:0-10719 GCF_964229375.1 Cognatishimia sp. | reverse complement strand
CATCCGCCAGTTTTTCGAGGTCTTCCGGTAGGTCTGCTCGGTTGAAGTAGGGACCGCGGGACGTGCCACCGCGCATGAACACATAAGGGATAGCAGTTTGTGTCATCTCAGTTGCCTCCAAGGGGCCAAGGAAGGTCAATTGCGGACTGCAGTAGGCCGGGTGGGAAATCACGGTTCAAAACGCCCGCCATGAAGCACATCAGCGTTATGCCAGCGGCGGTCAGGGTCAGTGTTTTGGGCCAGCTGGCCTGCGCGCGGATGCGGAAAAAGGCGATCAGGAAACCCAGAAGCGCGATGATGAAGCCGACCACAGCTGTGCCTGCGATCAGGCCAACAAACCACGCCAGCGTGGACCACAGCCCGTAGGGCGCATCGGCGTCTTCTCCTGCGATTTCTTTATCCGCGAAAATGGCGTCACCTTCGCGACGGCGCATCATCTGCGGGAGTAGGATCAGACAACAAACCAAGCTGAATCCGCCAACAAACAAGGGGATCACCTTGTCGGTCATGTTGTAGTCGGGGATCATGTTCGCGTTCACCAGCGCCACCACCAGATAGGCGGCGATCGCCAGCAGGAAAATCACCGGCGCGCGTTTGGAACCGGACTGAACGTCGCCTTCGGCCATAATGGTTTTGGCTTGGCGGATGCCAAAGACCACGGACACCACTGTGACGATGATCAGTACGATCACGATCGGGGAGAAGATGTATTCGATGCCGGCATCAAAACTCTTGCGGAACCGGAAGGAGGCGATCTGGAAGGCTTGGTTGGTGAATTTTTCAACCGGATTGGACAGCACAAAGCCGATCAGAAACGCGGGGCGAGACCAATCGAAGCGGCGCATCAGGAGACCCAAAAAGCCAATGGCGAAGAGCGCCACGAGATCCATCAGGTTTTGGCCCGACTGGAAGGCCGCGAACGAGATGATCATAAAGATAAACGGCGCAAGCAGCGCAAAGCGGATGTTCGTCAGCCGCGCGATCTGCCCCGAGAGCAGGATGCACATCACCGTACCCACCACATTCGCGAGCGCAAGCAGCCAAACGATGGAATAGGTGAAGTCGAGGTTATTTTCCAAAAGGCTCGGACCAACGTCGATGCCAGATCCCAAGAGCGCAAGCGCTCCGATAAAGATCGCCATCGATCCAGACCCTGGAATACCAAACAGAAGGGTCGGCACGAGGCCACCGCCCTCTTTGGCGTTGTTGGAGCTTTCAGGCGCAACAACCCCGCGGATTTCGCCTTTGCCGAAGTTGGATTTGTCAGGCGTCGATTGCACCGCGTGGCCATAGGCGATCCAGTCCACCACAGATCCGCCAAGACCCGGTATAACGCCCACGATTACGCCAATGATGGAACAACGCATCGAGAGCCATTTATTGGCCCACCAATCCTTAATCCCATCCAGCCAACCGCCGCCCAGCGCAGGCGTGTCCGAAATCGCGCGGTCTTTGCGCAAGAGAGCCACGATCTCTGGCACGGCGAAAATGCCCAAGCCAACAATGACCAGTTTCAAACCGTCTGTCAGATAGGGGAAGTCATAGCTCGACATGCGCAGCTCACCGTTGAACGGGCCTTCGCCGATTGTGCCGATCAACATCCCCAATCCTGCAGCCACGATCCCCTTAATGGCCACGCGACCTGCAAGGATACCGACCATCGACAGGCCGAAAATTGAGATCATCAGTAGCTCGGGTGACTTGAACAACAAAACCACAGGGCGTGCGACGAGTATGAAAACGGTCAAGAATGCTGCGCCAACCAGTCCACCGAACAGCGAAGACGCAAAGGCCGCCGACAGCGCGCGCGCAGCCTGTCCGCGTTTGGCCATGGGAAAGCCGTCCAGAACTGTGGCCTGAGACGCAGAAGATCCGGGAATACCCATCAAGACAGAGGCAAACGTATCAGATGTCGGCACGACTGCGACCATGCCGATCATCAGCGCAAGACCAAGGATCGGGTCCATGCCAAACATGAACGGCAACAGCAAAGACAGGCCCGCGATGCCCCCCAAACCGGGGAACACGCCAATGGCCAACCCCATCATCACGCCCACCACAAGATAGCCAAAGACGATGGGTTGCAGGATAAGCCCCCATGCCTGACCGAGCGCGGGGAGTGCGTCTAAAAAAATGTCCATGAGGGTTACTCGCTTTGCTTAATCAAGTGCCCCGCCCCGATCAGCGGGACACTCGGAAAGCAAAACGTGCTTAGTTCAGAGAAACCCCGAAGTCGTCTTTCAGCCAGTTGACTACGAAGTCTTTGGCAGACGCATCAACCGTGATTGCAGTTGCCAGCGCGGCCTCGGCACCTTCACCAACATACATGGGGTATTTACCCAGACGCGCGGCGGAGATTTCAGCGAAATCATCTCGTGCCCGGATCTTTGCGAAAGCATTCGTGAAGGTGTCCACGATCTCTTGGTCTGTGCCTGCAGGCAGGAATGCGATTTTTTGGCTTGGGAAGCCTGCAACAAAGAAGGCCTTCCATGCATCCCACTCAGGACCAGAGGTTTCACAACCATCCGTCGCCTCACAAACCTCTTTAAAGGTCGGCATGTCTGGGAATGTTGGGTCACGCACGATGGATCCATCGGCGGCCAAAGAGCCCCAGGTCATCATCGGAACCGCTTTGCCGGCCTCTACCAGCTCGGCAGAGCCTTTCAGGTACCCGGACGAGGTCTGATAATCGATGGTTGCTTCGCCGCTTTCAAACATCTTGCGACCGTCGCCCCGGCCTTTGATACCCAGTACGTGTTCGACGTTCATGCCCAGCATTTTCCATGCAAGCGCCGGGATCAGGTCGAGGCGGGTTGCACCCTGGTTGCCGTAAATGAATGTCATGTCCTGAAGATTGTTGGCAGAGCCATCAAACTTTGCACCTGCTTCAGCGTTCAGATAGGCGACGCCGCCGGTGCCGGTCGCCATCACAGGCTCCCAGTCGTTGTACTCATAGCGTACACGGGGATCTCCAAGCAGATATGGGAACTGTGTCGAGCCCGAAGAGCCGAACATCACGGTGCCATCACCATTCGTCTGCTCCTGGAACCAGTTTGCCCCTTTGGTAGACCCTGCGCCCGGCATGAATTTCACGACAACCGTCGGATTACCAGGCAGTGCCTCAGACAGAAGCGGCGCAAAGAAGTTCGCCCATTTTGCAGAGCCGCCGGTCTCCGAGAATGGAATGGTCCACTCGATAGTTTTGCCGGACATGTCCACATCAGCTTGTGCGGGTGCCACTAGTGCAGCGGTCGCAATCATCGCCGCAGCAACGCGCTGCGTGAATTTGAATTTCGTCATTTTTTCCTCCCAAATTGACCCTTCAGGTCAACACTCCAACAGGCTTTGGCCTCTTGATTCTTCCAACATAACCGTGAAAGCTTGCATTTAGCTTTCGTAAGTAGTTAAGGCCCATGAGAATCGTAATTATTGAAGATAATCAAACACTTGCAGAGGGAATGGGACATGTGCTTAGGGACGACGGGCACTCTGTAGACATTCTTTTTGACGGCCAGGAAGGTCTGGACTTTCTCAAAACTGAAGACGCTCCGGACCTCATCATTCTCGACATAAACCTACCGTCGATAGACGGGCTCGCACTTATTTCGACGCTCCGCAAAGGAGGCCTAAACACCCCCTGCATTTGCCTGTCCGCGCTGGGTGAAACCGACGACCGGATTGCAGGCCTGGACGCTGGCGGCGATGATTATCTGGTAAAACCGTTTGAGATGGCCGAACTGAAAGCCCGCATCAGAGCTCTTATGCGGCGAAAGCCAAGTACGGCACGTCAGGACGAGACGTTCGGACGCCTAAACTATGATCGCGCGACACGCCTTCTAAGCCACGACGGGCAGCCCTTGGCGCTTCCGAAAAAGGAACTTGCCACATTCGAGTGCCTTTACGACCGGGTTGACCAAATGGTGTCAAAGGCGACACTCGCCAGTCACCTCTATGGAACCGGAGCTGATGTCGAAGAAAAGGTCGTCGAGGTCTATATATCGCGCCTTCGCAAGCGTCTGTCTGCCTTTGGCATCGAAATACATACCGCACGGGGCCTTGGCTACATGATCAAGGAGAGCTCGTCTTGATTTTGCGTGGGTCTCTTCGCCTCAGGCTACTTGCGTTGATCCTACTGCCTCTCGCGGTGATTTCTTTGTTTGCGATGCTGTGGCGCTACTCCGAGGCGCGCACAACGGCGCAAGAGATCTTTGATCGAAATCTATTACTGATGGGGTTTGCTGTTGCCAGGGACGTCGCGCTTTCCGGTGGCGACACGCTTGCGCCAAGTACGCAAGCCGTTTTCAAAGACGCGAGCGGAGGAGATGTTTTCTATCACGTCTACGGACCCGACGGCAGTTTTGTTACCGGGTACTCTTCGCCTCCGACGACAAGCCTTTCTTCGCCATCATCGGACGAACCCATTCAGCAATATGATGCGACCCACCAAGGTGTCCCGGTTCGCGTTGCACGGCTTTTTGAAGAAGCCTCAGTTGATGGCATCGAAGGCAATACCGTCGTCACGGTCTGGCAGCGATTGGATCAACGAGATGCATTTGTTCAACAAACGGGACGCCGGGCGATTGCTGTCGTTCTCTTGCTGCTTGGGTCAGTCGCAATGCTCGTTTTATTCGGGGTGGGTATTGGCCTTAGACCATTGAATGAGCTCGAGGACGCCATTCAAAAGCGGAGTGGAGCTGACCTGAGCCCAATTCTCAGGCGAGTTCCCGAGGAGACAAAAGGCATTGTCGCAAGACTAAATTCGCTTTTTGCAAAGGTGACCGAAGCCCAAGACGCGCAACAGCGGTTTGTGTCACTTGCTGCGCATCAGCTTCGAAATCCGGTCGCGGCTATTCATACAATGGCTGAAGCCACACAAAATGCCCAAACCCTGGACGAGAGCAAAAGCCGAGCGGAAACACTTGTCAAAGGAACCCGTAATGCTGTGCGGTTGACCAATCAACTCCTGTCATTTGAGCGTGTTAAAGGCGGCATTCCAAAGTTCGAGGTGGTCGACTTTTCGGAATTGCTCCAGAGTGTTGCCCAAACAATCGCACCCAAAGCCAGCAGAGCCGGCGTAGACCTAGAAATTGTAATGGACAATGGACCGCCCTCTTGCCACGGCGACCAAACTCTCCTTCGCGAAGCACTGACCAACCTGGTCGAGAACGCCCTGCTCCACGGCGGCAAGAACGTCAGCTACATTCGCGTGAGCGTCGAGAAAACGGCCGCGGAAATCTGGCTGACGGTGGAGAATAATGGAAATGCTATTGATCCGAAAAATCAGCAAAAGATTTTTGAAAGATTTTCCCAAACTTCGCATGACACGGGAGCGGGCTTGGGGCTATCCATCGCAAGTGAAATCGCAAAATTACACGGTGGAGCGCTAGAGCTTGTTAATTTGCAGCCGGTTCGGTTCATTTTAAAAATTGATCGGCAGAGCCGGTAAAACTTTTCACCCGCAATATACGATCCTGCATTCGTGCTCGATGATCAATTTGGGTTGTCTTGGCACGGTTCTTATTTGTTCGGGTCCAATTTTCAATGACTTCATCTGTCAGTTGGATCCCGAATTTAATGTGTACTGGACACGCCATGAGCCCATGTGGGAGAGAACAGAAACCCCCAATTAATTTAGCAAACTTAGATTTGATTGTGACCCATTTTGTGCACCAAAATGTGAGCCAGAAACAAAGTGCACCGTCATAGCAACCAAAATACAACCATAAAAATCAATATCTTAGAGGATTTTTAGGGGTTGTTGCGGCGGTGCTGTCAGACTAATTCGAACTCGTCTCAACTGAGCCAGATTCCTTGCCCCTATTTCGAGCAAAGCCGTCACTCTACACATACCCAAAATCGCTACCATCGCTTCAACGGCTTGATCAAAAAGGTCGCTTAAGTAGCAATACGCGATCCGTGCCGGAACCCTGAACAAAACGACGCTTGTTCTAACTTGGCGCATAGGCCACCGATCCGCCAAGTTGATGACTTTAGTCAGTCTTTTTGGGTAACTTCCCTCAAAACGGACCTTTGCGGTCTGACGATAGATACGCCCTCAAACCGCAAAGTCCCTTAAGGCGTCTAGGTCGCCACGTGGCTGACGTCTTTATCTGGCGAATAGATGTCGAGAATGTTCCAATGCCCCGTTGTTGGCGTTGGGTTATTGATCATTGGAACGTCAAGCACGGTGGGTTTTCCGCTCGCGATTGCCTCTTGCAATGCTGGCAAGAGCTCGTCAGCTGACGTGATACGTTTACCGACAGCGCCATAGGCTTGCGCGATCTCGGCGTAGCCCGGCCCGTTCGCTGGCGCCTCCGCAGACCCTGGGAAGGTCGTGCCGTAGGTCAGGCCATAGTGCGCTTTCTGCAGACCGGCGATTGTTCCAAAGGCATTGTTGTTCATGACCAGCCAGATGATCCCAAGGTCAAGTTCCACAGCCGTCGCAAGCATCGATGGATTTTGGCCAAAACCACCGTCTCCGACAAGGCTGATTACCACGCGCTCGGGAGCTGCGAGCTTTGCGCCGATGGCGGCGGGCGGACCGAATCCCATCGTGGCAAACCCGCCAGGGGTCAGGATCGAGCCGGGCGTGAGAATGTCGAACTGCTGGCCAACTCCGTTTTTGTTCCAACCGACATCCGTCGTAATAATCGCATCATCCGGCAGCGCTTTGCGCGCATCAGCAAGGATGCGTTCTGGCATCAAAGGAAATGCGCCGGACGTTTGCATGTCGACGTTGGAGGCTTTGAAGCTTTCACGGAACGCAGCAATTTCGGCTTTTTTCTCGGACCGTTCAATCCCGTCTGGATAAAGGGTACGCGCCACGCGCAGCAGCACTTTCAGCGCTGATTTTGCGTCTGCGACAACACCGATTTCCGTTGGATAATTGCGTCCGATTTCCTGTGGTTCGATATCAATGTGAATGACTTTTGTGGTGTCACCTTTTTCACCGATATTGAACGTATAGCCCGGGTACCAGCTGGAACAATCAGCTTCTTTGAAGCGCGTACCGACGGCAAATACGTAGTCTGCGTTCAAACAGCTTTGGTTCACCAAAGTGGTGCCCCAAAATCCGGTCATGCCCATAACCAGAGGATGTGAGTCAGGCAGAGCCCCTTTGCCCATCAGCGAATGCGCGACAGGTAGACCCATGTGATCGACAAATGCAGCAAGCTCGTCAGACGCTTGCGCCAACAGGATACCTCCGCCGACATAGGCTACCGGGCTGTCCGCATTTGCCAGTGCCGTTACGATCTCGCGTGCGGTTTCATCATCCATGGACGGTTTCTTTAGCGCACGCGTGTTTTGCGCAACGCGATCAAAGCTGTCGGATGGAATGACCTCGGAAAAGATATCCATCGGCACATTGACCAGCACCGGACCGGGTTGACCGCTTTCGGCGAGATGGAATGCTTTTTCAAGGATTTCAGCCATCAGGTCCGCACGATCCACACGCCATGCACGTTTCACAAAAGGACGATAGATTTCCCACTGGGCCGCGTCTGCGTGCAGGTTCACCTCTTGGTGCGGGTGTTTACCATAGTAGTGAGTGGGAATATCGCCCGCGATCACCACCATGGGGATGCAATCCAGTGCAGCATTTGCCACCCCGGTTGCGCAGTTTGTGAGCCCTGGCGACAAATGGGACAACACAACAGAGGCACGACCCTGCACGCGGGCATAGGCATCCGCCGCGTGGCTGGCGATTTGCTCATGACGCACTGTGATGAAATCGATCGGGCTGTCTGCGAGGGCTGCGAGCACAGCAATGTTGGTATGGCCGCACAACCCGAAAACATGCTTCGTTTCGCGCCGCTCAAGATAATCTACGATGTGTTCTGCGACTGTTTTGCCGGAAACTTGAACGCCGTCCATTATGCGATCTCCTGACCAAAGAACTCACCGAAGAGGTCCTGCTCTGAGGGACGATCCTCGGCAATCGGGCGGGACACCCAAGTATAGTTCATCATGTGTTTCATGGTGACATTCTCGTTCGTAATGTTGCCGCCCCAAATGCCGCACCCCAGCGAGCTGGTCATAGGCATGCCATTGGTCCAAGCGCCTGCATTGGCCTTGGATTGCGGCTGACGCACCATCATGCGGCTGACGGGCGCAAGGCGCGCCAAACGGTCGATATTTTCATCATTGTGCGAATAGATCCCGCACGAGTGACCTTTGCCGCCGGTGCTGTAAATTTTGGACACTGTGTCCAGCGCGTCGTCAAAGCTCTCAAAGTGATAGAGCGCCATCAAAGTTGTTAGCTTCTCTTTCGAGAACTTGTGCTCTGGCCCGATTTTCCCTTGGTTTTCAACCATCAGGAACTTGCGATCTGCTGGAATTTCGAAACCAGCCACCTCTGCGGTTTGTTGCGGGCGGCAGGCGATTGTTGGGAAAGTTCGGTTGCCATTTTCGTCCCACATCGCCTTTTCAAGCAACGCTTTTTCCTCGTCCGAGCACAGATACCCGCCTTCGGCGATCAAAGCCTTGATCATGTCGTCATAGACCGACTTCTGGATGATGATGTTTCCGTCAGCGGAACAGCCCGAACCGAAGTCCGACGTTTTGGAAATGCGGGTATTCATCGCGGCAATGTCAAGATCGGCGGTTTCGTCGATCACGATGGAGGAGTTGCCAGCGCCCACACCATAAGCCGGCCGGCCCGAGCTGTAGGCCGCCTTGACCATCGGCTTGCCCCCAGTGGCCAACGTCAGGTCACAAATTTCCATCACATGCTGGGTAAGCGGGATGGAGGGTTTGCGAATGGATTGAAACAGATCTTCCGGCGCGCCCACTGCGCGACACGCCGCGCGCATAACTTCGACCATTTCATAGGTCGTTTGTGCGGTGCGCGGATGCGGAGAAAAGATTACTGCGTTGCGCGCGTTTGCGGATGACACGCCCGTCACAGGTGGGGTCATCGCAGGGTTCGTCATTGGGATCAAAGACGCAATGACACCTGCGGGCTTCGCGTATTTCACCAACCCGCGGTCTTCATCGGTTTCAACAATGCCAGTCGACGGTGTTCGCAGCACGTCGCGCAGCACCATGTGGATCTTGAAACGCTTGGCCGGACGACCCTCGCGATCGCCGATACCACTCTCGTCGACACCTTGCTGTGCCAGCCGAGTGAAGGTTTTCTCATTGCCTGAATACCACGCAATTGCCTGGGACAAACGGTCCAGGTCCTTCTGGCTCCAGTCTTCGATCTGAGCCATCGCGGCGCGCGCACGCACGACCATATCTGATGCCAATTGGCGTTCTTCGTCTGTGAGTTCTCGTGCCATCGTGGCATCCTCTTGTGTTGAAATGTCTAGGCCGCTTTTGGTGTCACTGACCGCCGCGCAGAGCGCGCTGCGCCAAAGGTGCGTTTGGCGTGTGACAGACAGCGACGCGCGTGTTCTTCGTACCCAAGTTCAGCAACGCGGGCCTGATTGGGCAGCTCAATCGAATAGTTCATTGGCGGGCATCGCTCGATGATCCCATTGAAATCAATCCAGCCCTCGCCGGGGTAAAGCCGGGCATCTCGCGCCAGCTGGATCATGCCTTCTCGGGTGTCGGCGATACCTGGAAGGCAGTCCGAGATGTGCAGGAAATGCAACCATTCCTGGGGCACATGCAGCAGTTCTCCAAGGTCAACTCTGCTCAGGTGCAAATAAAGCGTATCGACCAGAATTCCGCCGTTAGGGCGGTCAGCCGCGCGTACGATGTCTAGTGTTTCATCAAGGGTGCGCAGCCGCGAAAACGACGGAAACTCGAGATCAATGGTAAGTCCGTACGGCGCGGCCAGATCGCAGGTTTCCGCATAGGTATCCAGAATGAAGTTCCGATCGTCGCGACGTTTGGTCCAGGCAGACATAATCATATGTTTGGCGTTGACGCGTGCGCCCAGTTCCAGCGCCGCTTCAAAGTCGCGTGGATCGCAATCCTCGGTGATCCGTGCGAGCTCGATATCAAGCACATCCAGACCTGTCGTTTGCAGTGCGGTTTCCAACGCCTGAACCTGAGCGGGATCCAAAGGGGGCCGATCAAATTCGCCTGGCACATTCATCGTGATGAACCTGGGGCTGACGGCATCATACCCCGCCCGCGCAGCGATATAGACCAGTTCTGCGGGTGTGCAGTTGATCAGCGTCAAATGCGCGAGCGAGTAAATCGGGTCTGTGGTCAAGGTCTGGGGCATAGTGCCACCTTTCGATCAGATTCGACTGATTGACCTATGTTTTATAAAATATCAGATATTTTGTAAATCATCAATTTATAGACACCCACGCCCCATCGGCCACATTGGACTGATACGCCGCCTCAATGAACCGCACGCCATCCGCCCCATCTTCGACCTCGGGCATCCCGAGCCAACCATCAGGCGTTGCCCTTCCAT
This sequence comes from Cognatishimia sp., assembly GCF_964229375.1. Lineage (GTDB taxonomy): Bacteria > Pseudomonadota > Alphaproteobacteria > Rhodobacterales > Rhodobacteraceae > Cognatishimia. The sequence goes on along the minus strand of NZ_CAXREH010000203.1, from coordinate 341 downwards.
CGCGACGCGCGGCCACAGCCATCGCGAATTCCGTATAGAGATTTCCCCAAGCTTCAATGATGCCTTCTGGGAATCCTCTTGCCGTCCGAACAAGTCTTTCAGCGTTTGGTTCAATGCCGTGGCCGTGCCCTCGAGAGATAATCTGGTCTGGTTCACCAAACCGATTAAGTTTGAGCTGTTCCGACTTCTCTAGATCCCATTCAAGGCCGCCCTCGGATCCAAAAATCCGAAGCCTCAGGCCCCCACGATTTCCGGGGGCCAAGCGCGTGCACATAAGAGTTCCTGGCACAGACCCATTATAACGCGTGGTCATCAAAGCCGTGTCTTCCAGTGGTTTCGGG
>NZ_CAXREH010000202.1:0-11371 GCF_964229375.1 Cognatishimia sp. | reverse complement strand
GCAGCGCTTGTGACCACAACGGACTATGCCGACGCGGCAGAGGCCGACCTTGCCATTGAAGCCGTATTTGAAGATCTGAACGCAAAACGCACTGTTTTCAAAGACCTGTCCGCTGTGATGCGCCCTGACGCTCTTTTGGCGACGAATACATCCTACATTGATCCAAACGAGATCTTCGATGGGGTTCCACATCTGGACCGCTGTCTTGGGATTCATTTCTTCTCGCCTGCGCATATCATGAAACTGGTCGAAGTCGTGCGCGCCCAACACACAAGCGCGACCACGCTTGCAACGGCTTTTGCCTTTGCGAAAGCCTTGCGCAAAACGCCGGTTCTGGCCGGTGTCTGTGATGGGTTCATCGGCAATCGCATTCTGGCGTCTTATCGGCGGGCGGCGGAATATCTGATCGCTGACGGCGCACTGCCCTTTGAGGTTGATGCCGCCATGCGTGCGTTTGGGATGGCGATGGGGCCGTTTGAAGCTCAGGATCAATCGGGTCTGCAGATTGCCTATGCCAATCGCCAGCGCCAAAGTGCCACACGCGATCCTCAGGAACGCTATGTGCCGATTATGGACCGACTGTGCGAGGCCGAGCGCTTTGGGCGCCGCAGCGGGGCAGGCTGGTACAGCTATGCTGACGGCAAAACCCCAACCCGCGATCCGGTGGTCGAGGAGATGATCCTCGCCTATGCAAAAGACTGCGGGATTGAGCGTCGTACGTTCTCGACTGAAGACATCCAAAACCACATTCTGGCGGCGATGGCGAATGAAGGCGCGCGCCTTGTCGACGAGGGCATTGCCGAGACCTTGGGAGCCGTCGATGTGGTCAAGACGGCAGGCTATGGATTTCCGCGCCATCGTGGTGGGCCGATGCATTGGGCCGACGCCCAGGGCGCGGACGCGATCCGCGCGATTTTAACAGAAATGGACGCCCTGAGCGCCGGATCCTGGATCCGCGCCGCGCGCTATGAAGACTAATCTGGATAGGTGACACAATGACAATCCAAACCGTAAAAAGCTTTGCCGCAGGGCAGTGGATCGACGTGGATGACGCAGCGCGTGACATCCGCTCGGCCGTGACCGGAGACATCATCGCGCGCGCCGGCAACAGCGCTTTGGACACAGCCGCGATGCTGGACTATGCGCGCACCAAAGGCGGTCCTGCGCTGCGGGCCATGACCTTTCATCAACGCGCAAAAATGCTCAAGGCGTTGGCGCAGCACTTGGGGCAGCACAAACAAAAACTCTACGACATTTCCTTCGCGACCGGAGCCACGCAAAAAGACCATTTGATTGATATCGACGGCGGTATCGGCACCATGTTTGTCTTTGCCTCAAAAGGGCGACGCGAGATGCCCGACGCCCATGTCTATTTGGATGGAAACGTCGAGCAACTGTCGCGGTCTGGCACCTTTCTGGGTCAGCATATTTGCACCTCTCTGCAAGGGGTTGCGGTGCATATCAACGCGTTCAACTTCCCGGTCTGGGGCATGTTGGAAAAGCTGGCCCCAACCCTATTGGCAGGTGTTCCCGCGATCGTAAAACCTGCGACGGCAAGCTGTTATGTGACCGAAATGGCGGTTCAGATCATGCTGGATAGCGGATTGCTGCCGGACGGGGCGTTGCAGCTGGTGTCTGGTGGGCTTGGCGACATGCTGGACCGTCTGAGCAATCAGGATGTGGTCAGCTTTACCGGCTCGGCCGATACCGCGCTCAAATTGCGGTCTGCGCCGCATATCCTGTCCAACTCAATTCGCTTTATTGCCGAGCAGGACAGTTTGAACGCCTCTATTCTTGGGCCTGACGCAGGTCCGGGGACGCCTGAGTTCGACTTGTTTGTCAAAGAAGTCAGCCGCGAAATGACGACAAAGGCCGGGCAGAAGTGTACCGCAATTCGCCGCATCCTCGCCCCTGAGGCGCTGGTGCAACCGGTCATCGAGGCACTGGGTAAAGCGCTGGCCAAGATCACCATCGGTGACCCTCGTGCCGAGGCGACGCGGATGGGCGCATTGGTGTCCGCGGGTCAAAAACAGGACGTGTTGGAAAAGGCCGCCATCATTGGTCAAGAGGCAGAACGGGTTATCGGCGATCCGGACAAGTTCGAGGTGATAGGCGCAGATGCAGATGCGGGCGCTTTTGTGCCGCCTATGTTGTTCCATTGCGCGGATCCCGATGGTGCGCGTCATGTCCATGAGGTCGAAGCCTTTGGCCCGGTGTCCACGATCATGCCCTATAAGGACGTCGATCACGCGGTGTCTTTGGTGAACCGTGGTCAAGGCAGCCTTGTGGCCTCGGTCATCACACATGACGCGGCGGTGGCCCGTCAGGTCGCCTTGGGCGCAGGTGCCTTCCACGGCCGCCTTTACTTTAACAACCGCGATTCCATGAAAGAGAGCACAGGGCACGGCTCGCCTCTGCCACACATGGTGCATGGCGGCCCCGGTCGTGCGGGCGGCGGCGAGGAAATGGGTGGCGTGCGTGGCGTGATGCATTATATGCAGCGGACCGCCATTCAGGGCAGCCCCGACATTCTGACCGCCATTGGCCAGAAATGGGTGCCGGGCGCGCAGGAAATAACCGAACAGGACCACCCGTTCAAACGCACGTTCCACGAGCTGGCGTTGGGGGAAACATTCAAAACGCCGTCGCGCGAGATCCTGTTGGAAGATATCGAGAAGTTTGCGCATTTCACGGGCGATACGTTTTACGCGCATATGGACCAAGACGCCGCCGCGCGGAACCCATTCTTCCCCGGTCGCGTGGCGCATGGCTATCTGTTGCTCAGCTTTGCGGCAGGTCTGTTCGTGCAACCTGATGAGGGGCCTGTTCTGGCAAACACCGGGCTGGACAACCTGCGGTTCCTGAAGCCAGTAGAGGCAGGCGACAGCATCAAGGTGCGACTCTCGGTGAAACACAAAACGCCACGCAACGAGGACTATGGCGAGGTGCGCTGGCATGTGTCGGTCACCAACCTGCAGGACGAGATGGTTGCCGAATACGAGCTCTTGACCATGAACGCCTACGCGCATCCTGAAAAGCAGTGATAGCCTCTGTGACATCCAATGTGTTAAGCAGGGGCAAGCTTGCCTAACACGTTGGAAACGCTTTGAAGTCCACATCCCCGATCGTCACTCGGCTTATCGCGTTGGATACGCTGAAAACATGGTCGCTGATTGCGACCTTGTTTGGCGATTTGGATGGCGTGGAACTGTCGGGAACGCAGATCAGGGATCTGCTGGGCGACATCGGGATCAAGCCCGAGGCCATTCGCGTCGCGCTTCATCGTCTGAAGTCTGATGGCTGGATCGTAGCAACCAAACAGGGCCGAGCGGCGATCTATCAGATGTCGCCCTCGGCCAAAGCGGAAACACAGGCGGTTGCGCCGGACATCTACCGCCAACGCGTGAAATACCCACAAGGCTGGGCGTTTGAATATTCGGCAGAGGCACCAACGTCGCGCAACGCCATTGTGCTGCAGAAAAACCTTTGTGTTGTGCCCGTTTCCACAGCATCCAACGACGACAACAGCCTTTTGCTGCGCCCACGCACGCCCGATGTACCAGACTGGGTTGCGGCCCAGCTTGTGTCAGGCAGCTTGGTTGATCTTGCGGCGGGTCTTGCGCGGCTTTTGCATCAGGCCGATCACCTGCGCACACCGCAAGAGCAGACGATGTATCGCCTGCTGGTCCTTCACCATTGGCGTCGGATTGCATTGCGAGACGGAAGCTGGGCGCATGTGCATTTCTTCCCCGACGGCGCGATTGCGCGGTGCCATGCCCAGGTGACTGCGTATCTACACCGGACCGATCGGATCCGGCTAGATGGGTGATGGCCCTGTGGGCCCCTAGTCCAAACTTGGGAACACGTCGGTTTGCTTCACCGTGCCATAGGCAAAGGTGGTGTCGATCGAAGCGACTCCGCCGATCGTGTGAATGCGGTGGCGCACGAAATCCTCATAGGCATCCAGATTAGGCACCAGAACCCGGATCTGATAATCCATCGAGCCGGTCAGAACGTGGCACTCCAAAATCTCTTCCGTGTCCCGAACACGCGCTTCAAAGCGTTGCACGATATCCGCGTCGTGCCGTTCTAGTTTGATCCGTGCAAAGACGGTAATCGGCAGGCCATATGTCTTGGCATTCACCTTGGCGCTATAGCCCAAAATGGCCCCTGATTGCTCAAGATTGCGCAACCGGCGCAGGCAGGGCGAGGGCGACAGGTTCACTGCGTCGGACAAATCCTGGTTCGTCATGCGCCCATTCTGTTGCAGGGCGCGGATGATCTGGCGGTCTTTGCTGTCCATAAGGTCCACATTGGCATAATCTGCTAACTTGATACCCAATATAAGCATATTTCGAAAGTATTTGCCCAGTGACTCGTGAAACCCTGTGTTTGAACAAGAACAGAGGTGTCCCATGAAAAATACAGCAGGCTTTGCAACGCGCGCCATTCACCACGCGTATGATCCGATGTCACATGAGGGCGCTTTGACCCCTCCACTGCACCTGAGTTCGACATTCGTGTTCGAGACTGCAGACGCTGGCGCCGAGATGTTTGCAGGCGCGCGCGAAGGGCATTTTTACAGCCGCATTTCGAACCCGACCACGGATCTGCTGGAGCAGCGGATCGCGACGTTGGAGGGGGCAGAAGCGGGGCTGGCGCTGGCCTCGGGCATGGGTGCGATTTCCGCGGCGCTCTGGACGATTTTGTCGCCGGGGGATGAGCTGATTACCGACAAAACGCTCTATGGCTGCACCTTTGCCTTTATGCGCCACGGGTTGGCGAAATGGGGCGTGACGATCACCCATGTGGATATGACCGATGTGCAGGCCGTCAGTGCTGCCGTCAGCGATAAAACCAAAGTCGTTTATTTCGAGACCCCGGCCAACCCCAACATGCGGCTTGTCGATATCGCGGGCGTGTCCGAGATCGCCCATACCGTGGGGGCGCAGGTGATCGTGGACAACACCTATGCCACGCCGTACCTGACCCAGCCCATCACGCTTGGCGCGGATCTGGTGCTGCATTCCGCCACTAAATACCTTGGCGGGCACGGGGATGTTGTTGCGGGCCTGTTGGTCGGACGCGCAGAGCAGATCGCAGAGATCCGCCTGGTGGGCATGAAGGATATGACGGGCTCGGTCATGGCACCGTTCAATGCCATGCTGATCCTGCGCGGTCTGAAAACGCTGGCACTGCGCATGGAGCGACACTGTTCGACCGCTCATCAGGTCGCCACCTGGCTTGAGGCGCAACCGGTGGTGTCCAAGGTTTATTATCCGGGGCTTGAGAGTTTTGCGCAGCAGGACATCGCCACACGCCAGATGGTCAAGCCCGGCGCGATGATCGCGTTTGAAATGACCGGCGGCTATGCGATGGGCAAGGCATTGATGGATCACTTGAGTTTGATTATGCGCGCGGTGTCCCTGGGGGATGCGGAAAGCCTGATCCAGCACCCTGCCTCGATGACCCACTCGACCTATACGCCGCAAGAACGCGCTGCCCATGGCATCAGCGAAGGTCTGGTGCGCCTGTCGATCGGGTTGGAAGATGCAGACGACATTATCGCCGATCTTGGGCAGGCATTGGTGGCCATTGCCGATAAGCAGGCCGCACCAGCCTAAAAGATTTCGGGCGCGGTCATGTTGCTGACCGCGCCCGCTACCTGCCAAATCGAGCTGCATTGGAAAAGTGCATGCAGCGCGTCGTGAGTGTGGTTTGGCGACTATTCGTCCAGCGTGCTAAGCTCGCGGCGCATGATCTTGCCGGTGCTTGTTTTCGGCAGATCCGCAACAAACTGCACCGCACGCGGCACTTTATAGGCGGCCAGCACTTCGCGGCAGAACGAGATGATCTCGTCCGCGTCACCAGTTTCGCCCTCTTTCAGCACGATATAGGCCTTTGCGATCTCGCCCTTCTGGCTGTCTGGCTGCGCGCCGACAGCAGACATCGCCACTTGCGGATGGGCAGCAAGAACCCGCTCGATTTCGGCCGGATAGACGTTGAAACCTGCGGTGACGATCATGTCTTTCTTGCGGTCTACCACAAAAATACACCCGTCTGAGTCCATTTTGGCCAGATCGCCCGTGTGCAGCCAGCCGTCAGGCTCCAGAGCCTCGCGGGTCCGCTCTTCGTCGTTGTAATACCCCATCATAACCAGCGGGCCGCGGGCCATCAGTTCGCCCACTTCACCTTCAGGCAGCGTAACGTTGGCATCTTCCACGTCCGCGATGCGCAGGTCTGTATAGGGCAAAGACACCCCAATGGATCCCATTTTACGCAGGCCGTTCAGGGGGTGCGTGCTGCCAAGACCCGCCATCTCGGTCATGCCCCAAAGTTCGATCAATGGGCAGCCAAAGGCCTCTTCGACGGCCTCCATCTTAGGGGTTGGCATGGTCTGGCCACCGACCGTCAAGCAGCGCAATGTGCTTAGGTCGAAAGAGGCGAGTTCTGGATGCTCCAGCATGTACATGTACATTGTGGGAACGCCTTCAAAGAAGGTCGCCTTGTGGTCCTGAATGCTTTGCAGGGCCACACCGGTGTCAAACGTCGTGTGCATGTTCAGGGTTGCGCCATACATAAAGGCAGAGTTGAACACCACGTTTCCGTAGACATGCGGGCAGGGCAGGGCGCTGACAATCACATCGTCCGAAGATTTCAGGTGCATCTGCGCCGTCATCGCAGTGTTCAGGATAACCGCCCGGTGGGACTGCATAGCCCCTTTGGGGCGGCCTGTTGTGCCTGATGTGTAGCAAATCGTAGACAGGCTGTCTGGGTCCACATCCGGAGTTGCCGGGCAGGGGTGGTTCGCGTCCAGCAGCTCTTGATAGCTTTTGGTGCCCTCAGGGGCGTCGTCAAACGAGATCAGCGCAGACACGCTGCTGCCGGCTTCGATGCCAATCAGCGGTTCCGCCTTGGCGCGCGACGCGATCACGACTTTCGCGCCGCAATCCTGCACGACATAGCGGACCTCATCCGGTGTCAGCATAACGTTAATCGGGTTCAGAACCGCACCGAGTTTTGTGACGCCGTAATAGGAAATCAGCCATTCCAGACGGTTCTCGGAATAAAGCGTAACGATGTCGCCCTTCTGAACGCCGATGTCTGCAAGGCCGCCTGCCAGCCGTTGCGCCATTTCGTCGACATCGCGAAACGAATAGTGGTCATTGCCGATGATGAGGGCGGTCTTGTCGCCAAACTTGCGCGCGGCTTCGGCGCTAATCTGTCCTAGGTGCTGTAGCATCTGCGGCTGGTCCTTTGCGAAATCGAAATTGGGATACGTTCTGGCGCAGGAGTTTTTTAGCTGTGATGCAATGTTGTCAAAAATGGAATTAGTGTCTGGATTTAACGCAAAAAATGGGTGAATAGCCCCGGGAGGCGTCGGCACCGGCGTGCTCTGGCAAGCGATGCGGGTAAACTCCCGCAGTGCCCGCCGTCAGAAAACGGCGCGACCCCAGACGTGGGATCGCACCAATGCGGTGTTATCCGCGCAGGATTTCGCCTTTTGCGTCAAAAGGAGGCTCATGCAGGATCGTGGCTTTGTGGGGCTGTCCCAGAACCATGACGTCTACACGGTCGCCCGGTTGCGCATTCTTGACATAGCCCAGAGCCAACGACATGCCGACGGTATAGCCATAGGTGCCGGAGGTCACCCGCCCGATACCTTCGCCATCCTTAAAGATCGGCTCGCCACCAGTGGCGTCTGCGTTGGACGCGGTGACGTCGGCTTCGTCCAGATGCAACAGAACCAACTGCTCGCGCGGGGCCTCGGTTAGAACTTTCTGCGCGGCCTCTTTGTTGAGGAAGTCCTTTTCGAACTTGCAAAGCCGATCCAACCCGACCTCATGTGGCCAGTATTCCGGGCTGTATTCGCGGCTCCAGGACCCATAGCCCTTTTCAACGCGCATCGACATCAATGCACGGCTGCCAACCGGACCTGCATCAAAGGCTTTGCCCGCCTCAAGCAGGGCCTCATACAGGCGCGCCTGGTCTTCGGTTTTACAATGCAGCTCCCAGCCCAGATCGCCGGTGAACGACACCCGCAGGGCCAACAATTCAACACCCGCCAGCTCGATCATCTTGCTGCGCATGAACGGGAAGTCATCGTTGCTGAGCGACGCGTTGGTCAGGCGTTGCAGCAACTCACGAGACTTTGGCCCCGCGACGTTAAAGCCGCACATGTCCTCGGTCATCGAGGTGAAGGTTGTGCCTTCGGGCAGGGCAACTTGCTTGAAGAACCGCTTGTGATAGCGCTCGGCCATGCCGGACCCGATGACCCAGAACTCGTCTGCGGCGACGCGTGTCACGGTAAAGTCGCCTGCAATGCCGCCGCGTTTTGAAATCAGCGGCGTCAGACAAGACCGGCCAATGGCCTTTGGCATATTGTTGGCGAAAACCGCGTTCAGATAATCCGCTGCGCCGGGGCCTTTGCAGATGTATTTCGCAAAGTTCGAGATATCGATGATACCCGCGCGATTGCGCAGCATTTTGCATTCTTCACCTACAGGGCCCCACCAGTTCTGGCGGGTAAAGCCATTGGTGTCGACAGTGCCCGGCGCATCAGCGAACCAAAGCGGGTGTTCCCAACCCACGTTCAGCCCGAACACAGCGCCCATTGCCTTTTGGGTCTCATAGATCGGGCGCACCCGGGCAGGGCGGCCTGCGCTGCGCTCTTCATTGGGGAAGTGGATGGCAAAGCGGTGCGCGTATTGGTCCTGTACCTTGGCCATGGTGAACTCTTTGGTCGCCCAAGTGTCAAACCGCGCCATGTCCCATGCGAACATGTCGTATTGGGTTTCGCCCTCGATGATCCATTGTGCCGCCATCAGGCCCATGCCGCCAGACTGCGAGAAGCCCGGAATGATGCCGTTGCAGCAGAAATAACCGTCCATCTCGGGCACGGGGCCCATAAGAACGTTAGAGTCCGGCGACCAGATCATTGGGCCGTTGATAACCCGCTTGATGCCCGCTTCGCCGACCGCTGGCAGGCGTTCGATTGCGTTCATCATGTTCTCTTCGATCCGCTCAAGGTCGTCCGGGAACAGATCATGGGCAAAGTCCAAAGGTGTGCCTTCTTCGGCCCAGAACTTCATGTCTTTCTCATAGGCGCCGACAAGCAGGCCCTGACCTTCCTGGCGCAGGTAATACTCGCCGTCCCGGTCAGACACAGAAGGTAAACGGGTGCCGTGTTCGGCCACGTCGGTCATGGTCTCGGTCACGAAATACTGGTGCTCGGTTGGCTGAAGCGGCAGGTCGATCCCGGCCAGCTTAGCGACCTCGCGCCCCCAAAGACCTGCTGCGTTCACCACCCAAGGCGTGCTGATGTCGCCCTTCGGGGTTTTCACGATCCAGGTGCCGTCTGCTTGCTGCTCGGTGGCTGTTACCGGCGTGAAACGATGAATTTCCGCACCGCGCTGGCGCGCGCCGACCGCATAGGCGTTGGTCACACCTGACGGGTCCACATTGCCGCCGTCTGGTTCATACATGACGCAACGAATGCCGTCATAGTTCACCAGCGGGTTCAGCTTTTGCGCCTCTTCGATGCTGATCTCATAAAAGTTCATGCCGTAAAGTTTGGCTTTCGCGGCCTGCAGCTTGAGCTGGTGTTCGCGCTCTTCGGTCTGGGCCAGATAGAGTGACCCCGGCTGGAACACGCCACAGCTTTGGCCGGTTTCTTCTTCGAGCGCATTATACAGGTTCATCGTATAGTGCTGGATGCGGCTGATGTTCGTGCTGTCGTGCAGGCCGTGAATATTGGCGGCCGCGTGCCACGTAGAGCCAGAGGTCAGCTCGTCCCGTTCCAGCAGGACAACATCGGACCATCCGAGCTTGGTCAAATGGTAAAGAATCGAGCAGCCGATTACACCACCGCCGATGACCACGGCTTGAGCTTGTGTTCGCATTTTATTTCTCGCGCGTTTTGTGTCGCAGGGGTTGTTTCATGAAAAGAACCACAGCCTCAACGTTCAGAAAATTCACTGTAGGATGAGGTGTATTCAATTCACTATGTGGAGTTTCGTGCGGAGCGGCCCTTGATGGCTTGTTTTTCTCATATTTTGTGGATTTTTATGAGTTTTCAGCACAATCCGCATCTGGGCGATGATTAGATCAGCTCACCTAAAATTGAAGGCGATGCGCGCGACCGCGTTCAAACAGCTTCAGGTTCAGCTCATCCGCTTCGGGTGCGCCTTCTTCGAGGGCAAAGACAAACGCATGGGTCAGATAGAAACATGAGGCCTCGTGATCCTGACGCTGTTCGGCAAGCGTCGCCGCCTCGTGATAAAGACGGATCAACGCGGGCACATCATAATCCGCATGGGCCTGTAGCAATTGCTTGTCTAGCTCTTTGAGGTCCATGACTCATCCTTTTAGCGAGATAGCGATGTTTTTCGTGCGCACGTAATTATAGAGCGCCTCTAGTCCTTTTTCACGGCCAAATCCTGACTTGCCAACCCCGCCAAAGGGGGTAGAGATCCCGCCCGCAAACCATTCGTTCACAAAGACCTGCCCTGCGCGAAGTTTGCGTGCCAGGCGATGCGTGCGGGCAAGGTCGCGTGTGAACAGCCCTGCGACCAGTCCGAATTCTGTACCGTTGGCGATGGCAATGGCCTCGGCCTCGGTGTCAAACGGGGTAAAGCACGTCACCGGCCCAAAGATCTCTTCCTGGGCTACGCGGCTGGACGGATCAACGTCGGCCAGAATGGTCGGCGCCATGAAATAGCCCCTGCGTTCAAGACGGCCTCCGCCGGCCGCAACGCGTGCGCCCTCTTGGCGGGCGGTGCTTGTGAGGGCTTCGACGCGGTCGAGTTGCAGCTTTGAGACAACCGGCGTGTGATCAGGGTTGTCCAGCCCGTGGCCCACCGTCAGCCCATTCGCCAGTTCTGCGGCGCGTTCGACGGCCTGATCATAGATCGAGCGGTGCACCAAAACCCGCGACATCGCAGAGCAGACCTGCCCTGCGTTATAGAAAATACCGCTTTGCAGGCTTTGCATCACCGTATCCAGATCGGCGTCTTCAAAGACCACGGCTGCGGATTTCCCACCCAGTTCCATCAGGGAAGGCACCACATTGTCGGCGGCTGATTTGAGGATGTGCTGACCGGTCGGAACTGAGCCGGTAAAGACGATCTGGTCGATTTCAGAACTGGCCACCAGCCGAGCGCCAAGATCTGCACCGATGCCGTTCAGGATCGAAACAGCGCCGTCTGGCACCTCGGCACGCTCTAACGCCGTGCCGAGCAAGGCAAGGCCAATCGGGTCAAGCTCTGGTGATTTGATGATCGTGGCGTTGCCTGCGGCCATCGACGGGGCCAGTGATCTGGCCGCGATCGAGACGGGGAAGTTCCACGGCACGATTTGGGCCGAGACGCCA
>NZ_CAXREH010000201.1:0-2430 GCF_964229375.1 Cognatishimia sp. | reverse complement strand
GCAATCCGCGAGCTTTGGGCCGAATATCATGACCTGTTGATCTCGTTGAACACATCCCGTCGCCAGCGCATGCGCACCTTGATCTGGGACGGGCGTCGCGCGTTGCTGACGGCGGCGCTTGCGGGGTTCGGGCGCGGGATCGGCGAAGTCGGCGCGATCATGATCGTGGGCGGCAATATCGACCACGTGACGCGGGTTTTAACCACGGCGATTGCCCTTGAGACCGGCAAAGGCGACTTTGCTCTGGCCCTTGGCTTGGGCGTTGTGCTGATCTTTCTGGCGATTGCCGTCAACCTTCTCAGTCACAGTCTGAGCAAGACCGAGGTGCGTGGCCGATGGTAACAGTTTACCCCATCACCCTCGCGCAGGCAGAAGTTCGCAAAGCAGGCAAAAACCTGCTTGGGCCATTGGATCTGAGCTTGGCAGAAGACGGGCTGACCATTGTGATCGGTCCGAATGGGGCGGGCAAATCCACTCTGCTGAAAACATTGCACGGGATGGAGCGTCTTCGTGGCGGTACTCTGAACTGGTCGGTATCCAAAAGCGACGCCCTGGCGCGCCAGGCCTTTGTGTTTCAGACGCCCATCGTTCTACGCCGCTCTGTTCTGGATAACGTCGCCTATCCGCTGCATCTGCGCGGGCAGGACAAACGCGCAGCAAAGGCCAAAGCCGCGCAATGGCTGGAGAAGGTCGGGTTAAGTGCGGCTGCCGCTCAGCGTGCCTCGGATCTGTCGGGCGGTGAGCGGCAAAAGATGGCGCTGGCCCGCGCCATGATCACCACACCGGATGTGCTGTTGCTGGACGAGCCCTGCGCCAATCTGGACGGTCCGGCGACCCGCGACATCGAAACCCTGCTGCTTGATGCGCATGCGGGCGGAATGCGGATCGTGATGGCCACACATGATCTGGGTCAGGCGCGACGGCTGGCGACGGATGTCCTGTTTCTGCACAAGGGCCAGCTGCGCGAGCACACCCCCGCCCCGCAATTTTTCAAATCACCCCAAAGCGCTGAGGCCCGCGCCTTTATCGCCGGAGACATCGTGCCATGAAATGGACCGCCCTGCCCTTCTTTCTGACCCTCTCCAGCATCTCCTATTCCGACGAGATGACACTGGCGGTGACGACATCGTTTCACAACTCTGGGTTGAGCGACGTTCTGTTGCCCGAGATCAAGTCGGACCTTGATCTTGATGTCCACCTGCTGGTCGTTGGCACCGGTCAGGCGCTGCGGCTGGGAGCATCGGGCGATGTGGACGCGATCCTTGTGCACAGCAAATCCGCCGAAGAGGCCTTTGTTGACAGCGCCGCAGGCACGCACCGAACCGAGATCATGTACAATGATTTCGTCATCGTCGGACCCCAGAGCGATCCTGCGACCCTTAGCGACGCGGCCTCTGCCAAAGACGCACTTGCGGCGATACAGGCCTCTGGTGCTCTGTTTGTGTCGCGTGGCGATGACAGTGGCACGCACAAGAAAGAGCGCGCGCTGTGGGCCGAGGCCGGGTTCGATCCATCGGAGTTTAAAGCGCACTGGTATCGCGAAGTCGGATCGGGCATGGGCGCAAGCCTGAACACGGCGTCCGCGATGAACGCCTATATTTTGACCGACCGCGCAAGCTGGCTGAAGTTTGGCAACAAGGGCGATCTGGAGATCCAGTTTCAGGGCGACGCCGCGCTGTTCAATCAATACGCCTACCTGCCGGTCAATGCCGCAACCTTCCCGCATGTCAACGCAGAGGACGCGGCGCGTCTGGAAGCCTGGCTGACCTCGGACGCCGCACGAGATCTGATTGATGGCTATCGCTTGAACGGAGAGGTGCTGTTCACCTTCAACACCAAATGAGCGCACCATTCCCCAAGGCCGGCGCCATCGCAGTCGTCCTGCGCAACGGCGAATTTCTGATGGCGCAACGGGGCAAAGACCCGGGACGCGGGTTGTGGGGCTTTCCCGGCGGACATGTCGAGTTCGGTGAAACCGCAAAAGAGGCCGCGCAACGCGAGTTGCTGGAAGAGACCGGGATCACCGCGCCGGCCACAGATTATCTGACCTGTGTTGATGTGGTTGGACAGGGGCATCATTTCCTGATTGCGGCAGTTCTTTGCACCTATGAATCCGGCGAGGCCCGCGCGATGGACGACGCAGCTGACGTGCGTTGGATGACGCTTGAGGCGCTTCGGTCCGGCGAATTCCCGCTAAGCCCAGATGTCCTGCGCGTCGCGGAACTGGCAGCTTCACGGGCTGGTTTGGCAGGTTGACAGCTGTCAACACGCGCGATTTAGTGCGTTGCATAGAGTCTGTTTTCGTCTCTGAACTGTCAAATTAGAGACTGTTTTTGGATCTGGACACAGATGGGATTTTCCGGCGCAACTTTTGCGAGTCATGCCTGTGGAAAAAACCCTTGCCAGAATCTATAGCTCCAAAGATAATTA
>NZ_CAXREH010000200.1:0-8112 GCF_964229375.1 Cognatishimia sp. | reverse complement strand
AACCGTGTGCTCCGCCGCGAGATAGCCCCGCGTTTTGTTCAATGTCAGCTCATAGGACGCCATATCCTTGATCGGATCACGTGCGTATTTCGGTGCAATCTTGTCCCAGAACTTCGCAGCATCAGCGGTTGCCATGGTGTTTTTCTCTCACATTTGGATCTCGAAAGCCAAAATAGACTCAAAATTCACGAATAGAATTGCCGAATTTCGCAAGATACATATACACAAACGTATGAGCAATTCACCAAAGACCCCCGACTGGAACCACATCCGCGCCTTTCTGGCGACCGCTGAAACCGGCTCTTTGTCGGCAGCGGCGCGCGACCTTGGCCTGACGCAGCCAACGCTCAGTCGCCAGGTTGCGGCCCTTGAAGAGGATCTGGGCATCCTGTTGTTTGAACGTGTCGGACGCACGCTCGAGCTAACCACGGCCGGGATCGAGCTGCTGGATCACACCAAGCAGATGGGCGAGGCCGCGAACCTCTTTGCGCTAACCGCATCGGGGCAATCGCAATCCATCGAAGGCGAGGTGCGCATTACGGCATCTGACATGATGTCCGCCTATATTCTGCCGGGCTTTCTGCGCGAACTGGAAGACACCGCGCCAAACCTAAAGATCGACGTGATCGCAGCCAATGACATCCGAGACCTGCTGCGTCGCGAAGCAGACATCGCGATCCGGCACGTGCGTCCGGAACAACAAGACCTGATCGCGAAACTTGTCGTCGAGGCAAACGCGTCCATGTATGGCGCGGACAGCTATCTGCAGAAACACGGTACCCCAACGACCCGCGAGGATCTGAAGGCGCATCGCTTCATTTCCTATGGCGATGAGGCCGTCATGTTGCAATATCTCGAGGCGCTGGACATCCACATCACCAACGACAATTTCCATATCGGATCCGAAAACGGGCTGGTTGCCTGGCAATATGCGCTTGAGGGCTTTGGCCTCAGCATCATGGACGATCTTGTTGCAGAAAAAGTACCCAACATGCGCCGCGTGGTGACGGAAAAAGAGCTGTTGAAATACCCAGTCTGGCTGGCCACGCATCAAGAGCTTAACACAAGCCGGCGCATTCGGCTGGTGTTTGACATGTTGTCGGATTTCCTCAAGCGCACCTATCGGGGCAAGCTTTGATCCTGCGCGCAGAACAAGCGCGCGACGTTCAGGCGATCTATGCCCTCACCCAGCTTGCGTTTTCACAGATGTCCTACAGCGATGGCTATGAAGGGCAGATTGTGAATGATCTGAGAGCGGATGGTGATCTGACTTTGTCGCTGGTGGCCGAGGTCGATGGCCGCATTGTCGGGCATGTCGCCTTCTCACCTGTGCAGATCACTGGCATGACCTCTGGTTGGTACGGGCTTGGCCCCATCTCGGTTGCGCCCGATCGTCAGCGCCAAGGCATAGGCCGCGCGCTTGTCGAGGAAGGCCTTGCGCGCCTCAAGGACATCGGGGCCGCTGGCTGTGCGTTGATTGGTGATCCTGCGCTTTACGCGCGGTTGGGATTTCAGTGCAACACGCGTCTGCGCTTCGGGGACGTGCCGCCCGAAGTTGTACAATTCAGAACGCTTTCTGGAAAGGATCCCGAAGGCCAGCTTACCTATGCGCCGGCCTTCGATCCAAAACCCTAGCCCCGCAGGGTGCCGCCGGTGGCCTTTTCGACCTTGGCAACGATTTTTGCGGATACCGCTTCGATGTCTTTTTCTTTCAAAGTCGCATCAGAAGGTTGAAGGCGCACGGTGACGGCGATAGATTTTTTGCCCGCGCCCATTTGCGCCTCGGCCTTTTCGCCGGTGAACTCGTCAAAAACACGTACTGTCTCGATCAGCTCTTTGTCCGCGCCCGCAGCCGCGTTCACGAGGTTGATGGCTTCGACAGCGTTATCCACGACGAATGCAAAGTCCCGTTCGACCGCCTGAAGGTCGCTGACGTTCAGCGCAGGGCGTGACGCGCCGGATTTGCGCGGCATCGGGATTTCCGCGATGTGGATCGCAAAGGCCACGACTGGCCCTTTGACGTCCATCGCCTCGATGGTTTTCGGATGCAGTTCGCCAAAGGCGCCCAGAATTTTCTTTGGCCCCAGACCCACTTTCGTTGAACGACCCGGATGCCACCACCCATTGGTGGAACGGTTGAACGTCAGTTTTGCAGGTGCGCCCAGCGCCTCAAGCACCGCTTCCATATCGGCCTTGGCGTCAAAGACATCGACCGGACGGCTTTCGCCGTGAATGTCCTTGGACATCGTGCGCCCAACAAGAATACCGGTCACAAGGTTCTCTTGCTCGCCCGGCTCGCCGCCGTGGAACACAGGACCGCATTCAAACAGCGCCAGATCCATAAATCCGCGTGCCTGATTGCGTGCGGCAGCCTGCAACAGACCCGGCAGAAGAGACGGGCGCATGTGGCTCATTTCCGAAGAAATCGGGTTTTCCAGCATCGTTGCGTCAGACCCGCCGCCAAAGATCTCGGCCGAGGCTTTGTCGATGAAGCTATAGGTCACGCACTCATTATAGCCCAGCGACGCTGTGGTGCGGCGCGCGATCTGTTCGCGTTTCTGGATTGGTGTCAGGATCTGCTCGGGAATACCCGCCGAAATGCGCGGCAGCGGCTTGCCCTTCAGCTTGGTCAAAGACGCGACACGGGCCACCTCTTCGACCAAATCGGCCTCGCCCAGAACATCAGGACGCCAGCTTGGAACCTGCGCCATATCGCCGTCCAGCGTGAACCCGAGCGCTTCTAGCGTTGCGCGCTGATCCTCTGCCGGAATGGTCATGCCAACCAGCGACTGAACGCGATCCGTGTCCAGCTTATAGGCGCGGCTGACGTCTGGAACTTCGCCCGCGACAACCACATTGGAGGGCTCGCCACCGCACAGGTCCATAATCATCTGCGTCGCCAGGTCCAGCGCTTCCATACTAAAGCCCGGATCGATGCCGCGTTCGTTGCGATAGCGTGCATCAGAGTTGATTTTCAGAGCCCGACCTGTGGTCGCAATCTGGATGTGATCCCAATAGGCCGCCTCAAGAAAGACATTCACGGTCTCGTCGGTACAGCCCGTCTCCAGACCACCCATGATGCCGGCAATGCTCTCGATCCCAGTGTCATCAGAGATCACAACTTGGCCCGCGCCAAAGGTGTATTCTTTTTCGTCCAGCCCAACCAGGGTCTCACCACCCTGCGTGCGGTGAATGCGCAGGTCGCCGTTGACCTTGTCTGCGTCAAAGACGTGCAGAGGCCGGTTGCGGTCATAGGTGAAGAAGTTGGTGATATCGACCAAGGTGGAAATCGGGCGCAACCCGATTGCGGTCAGCCGATCCTGAAGCCACTGCGGGCTTGGGCCGTTTTTCACGCCTTTGATCAGACGGCCGCCGAAAACAAAACAGCCGTTTTCGCGGGTGTCTTCATCGATGGAAACCGAGATCGAGCTGTCAAATCCACCGCTGACATCCGCTGTTTTCGCAGGCTTCATCTGACCCAGACCACGGGCGGCCAGATCCAATGCAACGCCACGCACGCCCAACGCATCGGGGCGGTTAGGCGTGATAGCGATTTCGATGACAGGATCAACTTTGGCCGGATCGTTGTCCGCCAGCCAGTCGACAAACTTCTGACCGACCTCACCAGAGGGCAGTTCGATGATGCCGTTGTGTTCGTCCGACAGCTCCAGCTCGCGCTCGGATGCCATCATGCCGTGGCTTTCAACGCCGCGAATGTTGCCGACCTTGATGGTGATGTCCAAACCCGGAATATACGCACCAGGCTTACACAGAACCACGGTGATGCCTTCGCGTGCATTCGGCGCGCCGCAGACGATCTGTTTGACGCCTTCGTCGGTCTCAACCTGACAGACTTTCAGCTTGTCCGCGTCCGGATGTTTCTCGGCGGAGTTCACCTTGGCGATGGTAAATTCAGACAGGCACTCGGCGGGGTTTACAACCCCCTCAACCTCAAGACCCAGATCAGTCAGGGCTTCAAGGATCTCGTCAAGGCTCGCGTCTGTGTCCAGGTGGTCTTTCAACCAGGAAAGCGTGAATTTCATCAGTTCGTTCCGTCAGTCATCGTCGGGTCAAAAGGGCTTTAGCGGATAAGCGCGAGAGGGGGAAGATCTATGGCCCGCTTTATCACCGATTTCACAAGGGTTGACGGCGTTTGGCTTTTATATAACCATAAGGTTATGGAATCGATGACGACACAGAACCCGACTCTGGATGCGGTGTTTGGCGCACTGGCCGACCCAACGCGACGCGCGATCTTGGCACAGCTTTCCCAAGGCGATGCCTCGGTGAATGAACTGGCTCAGCCCTTCGCGATGAGTCAGCCTGCGGTGTCAAAACACCTGAAGGTTTTGGAAAACGCGGGACTGGTAGAGCGCGCCATCGACAAGCAACGCCGCCCCGCAAGGCTGAAAGCCGCCCCCATGAAGGAGGCAGTCGCCTGGCTTGAGGACTTTAAACAGTTTTGGACAGGGTCGTTTGACCAGCTCGACGACCTTCTCACGACATTGAAACAGGAGAGAAAAGATGACTGATTTACCCGTTTACGAGTTAAAACGCCTGTTTGACGCGCCCTGCGATCTGGTTTGGCGCACCTGGACGGAACCCGAGCTTGTGCAACGCTGGTACGGCCCCGGCGTGACCTCGATCGTGCACAAAATGGACGTGCGTGTGGGCGGTGAATGGCTGCACGAAATGCAATGGGGCGGCAATTCAAACTATCAGCGTGCGGATTACACCGAAGTCGCGCAGAACGAAAAACTGATCTGGCTGCACGGCAACACGGATGCCGACTGGCAGGTGACTGCCAACCCGATGATGCCTGACTGGCCGCGCTGGCTGACCACCACCGTCACCTTCACCCCAAATGGCGAGAAATGCGACATGGTGCTGACGTGGGTGCCACACAACGCCTCCGAAGCCGAAATCGCATGTTTCGCGGCGGCAATGGATCAAATGGGCAACGGCTGGGGCAAAGGCATGGAGATCCTTGCCGAAGTCTTGCAGGAGCTAAAAGCTTAAGACTCAAGCCGCGCGTTTTGCCTCGACATGGTCCAGCCAGTTCAGCAACTCGCGCGCGCGCATCTCAAGCGATAAAGCCCCCTCTGGTGCACCCAGCCGTGATGCGGCCTCGGGATCGAAATCGGCTGCCATCAGATCGTGCTGCATGTGGCGTTGATCTTCAAAGATCCCGCGATTGAGGTATCCCCCAACCTCGGACGCTGAAAGTTCTGGATGATATTGCGTCCCCCAGAAATCCACACCGTCTTTTTCATAGACCATCGCCTGCACCTGCGAATGATCATTGGCGGCCAGCAAAACCGCGCCCTCAGGCAAACGTTGTACTTCGTCGCGATGCACACAAGGCACCGCAAACTTGCCGCTGCGACCTGACATCATGGCATGCCGCTCGCCCTGTTCGGTCAACGCCAGATCCAAAGCCAGACCGACCTCATGCCCTTTCGGTGACGCCCCAACTGAACCACCCAGCACCACGGCTGCAAGCTGCAAACCATTGCAGGACCCCCACACGGGGCGTTCCGCGGCAAAAGCCACTTCCATCGCAGACCGCAACGCCGCCGCTTCGGGTGCATCTGTGGACCATGCAACGCCGGATCCGCTGAAAATCACACCATCGACTTCATGAAACAGCTGATCCCGCAACTTCCCCCCATAGGGCGAGGCCACAAGGACTTCGGTCGCAGGACGCAGCCCAAGAATCGTGCGCAGGAAACCACCGCACGCGATTCCACCAACGGCATTCATTGCGGGAGTGTTGGATTCAATGATCAATACTTTGGTCAACAGACCTCTCCCGACCTGAGCTACTAAAAATACCTGGCTGAGCCTGATGATGATTTTGACACCACGCACAGCTCTCCGCCATGCTGAAAGCGACAAAAATTCAGGAGTGTGACATGATTCAAGCCAGCTGCGAATGCGGGAAGGTTCGATTCCAGTTTCCGACAGCCCGCAAGGAAATCACGGTCTGTCACTGCAGCCAGTGCAGAAAAACCAGCGGCCACCTTTGGGCAGCAACGCGGACGGACTTTGACAGTCTGCATTTCGAAGCACAGGATACTTTGACGTGGTACCAGTCTTCACCAGCCGCGCGACGCGGGTTTTGCGCGGCCTGCGGCTCTAGCCTGTTTTATCAGATCAACGGGGAAAGCGGCGTGGCAATCGCGGCGGGCTGTTTGGACAGCGCGCCCGAGGATTTCCACATCGCCAAACACATCTATGCGCAGGACAAAGGCACCTACTACGAGATCAACGATCCCGTTTCAGTCTTTGCCAACCACGCGCCCACTGTATCGACATAGGCGCGCGACATCAGTCCAATGAAGGTTTAGCGGACCAGGCCACCGTGCAGCGTAGGTTGGTCAAGCGACGCGAACCCGTAGTGGCGCAGCCAGCGCAGATCTGCATCAAAGAACGCCCGCAGATCAGGAATGCCGTATTTCAGCATCGCAAGACGGTCGATACCAATGCCAAACGCAAAGCCCTGCCATTCGTTGGGGTCGATGCCCCCTGCCGCCAGCACTTTGGGGTGGACCATGCCGGACCCCAGAACCTCGAGCCAGTCATCGCCTTCGCCAACTTTGACAGAGCCGTTTTCCCAGCTGCACTGAATGTCGACTTCCGCAGACGGTTCGGTGAACGGGAAGTGGCTTGCGCGGAAGCGGGTTTTCACGGAGGTGCCGAAGAAGGCCGTGAAGAATTCCTCTAGAACCCATTTCAGATTGGCCATTGAAATGTCTTTGTCCAGCGCCAGGCCTTCTACCTGGTGGAACATTGGCGTGTGGGTCTGATCATAGTCCGCGCGATACACGCGGCCCGGGCAGATAATCCGGATCGGTGCGCCGATTTTCTCCATCGAGCGGATTTGCACAGGGGACGTATGCGTCCGCAGCACATGCGGCGGGCGCTCGTCGCCTTCGGCACGATGCGTATAGAACGTATCCATTTCTGCGCGCGCCGGGTGGTGTCCCGGAATGTTCAGAGAGTCAAAGTTATACCAGTCGGTCTCGATTTGCGGACCTTCGGCAACCGCAAAGCCCATATCAGCGAAAATTGCCGAGACTTCTTCGGTGACTTGCGAAATCGGGTGAATCGATCCCTGACGACGGCCACGCGCGGGCAAAGTTACGTCCAGCCACTCGCTGCGCAGGCGTTCTTCCAGCGCCGCATCCGCCAAAGATGCTTTCTTTGCGGACAGGGCCGAGTTGATCTCGTCTTTCAAGGCGTTCAGCTTTGGGCCCATGATCTGACGCTCTTCTGGCGTCATCTTGCCCAACTCGCGCATCTTCAGAGCGATTTCGCCCTTTTTGCCAACAGCTTGCACACGCAGGTCTTCGATTGCAGCTTCATCTGCGGCATCCGCGATCAAAGCGATATATTTGTCTCTGAGATCGTCCATGTCGGCCTCTTTGGTTTGCACGACATCCAGCTAGCGAACTGGCGGCGGAATGGCAAGCATTGGCGCGCGTTAGTTGAGACGCAAGGCCCCCAGGCGGGCCTCAAGAAAGCTGGCTTCCTCTGGTGCGCGCGTCAATGCAATCGCCGCGCGATAACTTTCGGCCGCCTCGCGATGACGCCCCAGACGCGCCAACAGATCTGCGCGGCAGGCATGAAAGGGCTGATAGCGATCCAGTTTTCCCGCGTCCTGCACTGATGACAAAAGGCGCAGGCCCGCCTCGGGGTTTTCGGCATAGGACAGGGCGACTGCCTGATTGACCCGCAGAACCGGATTTGGAAACCGTTGGTACAAAACCTCATAAAGCGCGACGATCTGCGGCCAGTCCGTCTGAGAAAACGCGGGTGCCTGCGCATGTACAGCACTAATCGCAGCTTGCATGCCATAACGACCGGCGGGGCCTTACGTCAAAGCCGCCTCGGTCAAAGCAATGCCCTCGGTGATCCGCGCCCGGTTCCAGCGCGCGCGATTCTGAGATTCCAGTGGCACAAACTGTCCGTCTTCGCCGCGGCGTGTCAGGCGGCGACTGTCAGACAGCAGCATCAAGGCCAACAGCCCCTTGGCTTCGGCATGATCGGGCACCCACGCCACCAGAATACGGCCCAGCCGGATCGCCTCTTGCACAAGCGCTTCGCGCA
>NZ_CAXREH010000199.1:0-13450 GCF_964229375.1 Cognatishimia sp. | reverse complement strand
TAAAAATGGACAGTGCCCTCTTGAAGGCGATAAAGTGGGCGGGTAGGGGCTGACTGTTATGAATACCACGCGTGCAAAATATCACTTAGGACAAGTTGTCCGACATCGGAAACATCCGTTTCGCGGAGTGGTGTTTGACGTAGATCCCGAATTCTCGAACACCGAAGAATGGTACGATGCAATTCCCGAGGACAGCCGTCCGGTCAAAGAGCAGCCGTTTTATCACCTGCTGGCCGAGAACGACCAAAGCTATTACGTCGCCTATGTGTCTGAGCAGAACCTGATTGCCGACTATTCAGGCGAACCCGTGGATCACCCGGATATCGGGGATCTGTTCGGGCCTTTTGAGGACGGGCAATACCCGCTTCACTTCAATATGAACTGATAATGAAGGCGGCCGAGATAGCCGCCTTTCTTGTATCAATATCCAAGCGCGCAACCGTCTTTACGCGGATCAGATCCGCCTTCCAGAACGCCATTGTCATGGATCAAAATCGCCTGTGCACCACCGATGGCGGTGTCGGGAACTTCGATCTTGTGACCCATGTCAGAAAGTTTCTGAACAACCTCAGGCGCATAGCCGCGCTCGATCTTCAGTGTGTCGCCTTCGGCAAAGGCGCGCGGCGCGTCAATTGCGCTTTGCGGGTCCATTCCAAAGTCCAGCATATTGCTCAGCAGACGGGCATGGCCATTGGGTTGGTACTGCCCTCCCATAACGCCAAACGGCATGATGGGTGCGCCGTTTCTCGCCAGCATTCCAGGGATAATCGTGTGCATCGGGCGCTTGCCGCCGGCATACAGATTTGGGTGTCCGTCTTGCAGGCTGAAACCCGCGCCGCGGTTCTGGAACAGGATGCCGAACTTGTCAGAGGCAAGGCCTGAGCCGAAGCTGTGAAAGATCGAATAGATCAACGAGACGGACATGCGATCTTTGTCCACGACCGTGATATAAATCGTATCCTTGTGGACCGCTTCGCTGATCTCTGTGGCCGATGCCATCGCGCGTTCCGGGTCGATCAGGGCGGCCAGCGCTTTGGCTGTGTCCATCGACAGGAAATGGTCCAGCTTTGTCATGTGGTCCGCATCCGCCAGGAAACGATTGCGGGTGTCATAGGCCAGCTTGGTCGCTTCGGCTTCGATATGGGTGCGCATCACGCCGAAGGGGTCCATCGACGCGATGTCGAACTGTTTTAGAATGTTCAGCAATAGGATCGCGGTCGCGCCCTGACCGTTTGGTGGATGCTCCAGCAGATCATGGGCCTTGTAGTCTCCGTGCACCGGATCTGTCTGAAACCCTTTGGTGGCCGCAAAGTCGTCCAGCGTGTGAACGCCGCCCAATGCCGCGAGGCTTTGCGCCATGTCTTCGGCCACTTCGCCGGTGTAAAATCCGTCCCGTCCCTGCGCAGCAATGCGTCGCAGAACCTCGGCCTGACCCGGCGCGCGGAACATTTGGCCCGGCGTCGGAGCTTTGCCGTTCATCAGATACAGATCGCGTGCGCGCCCGACCAAATCGTCCTGCGCAACTGCCCAGTCAAAGGCGACGCGCGGGGCCACAGGCACGCCTTCTTCGGAGTAGTGGATGGCTGGTGCTAGAACTGCATCCAGGCCCAGCTTGCCCCACCTGTCCGACATCTCGCAAAAGCCCGCCACCGCGGTTGGCATCGACACAGCGTCTGGCGTGTTCAAAGGCACCGCATCCAGACCCCGCGCGCGCAGATCCTCGGCCTTGGCCGCCGCTGGTGCGACGCCAGAGGCATTGAAGGCCAGCGTCTCGTTGGTGCCTGCTGGTGAGAAAAGCGCAAAACAATCTCCGCCGATACCTGTCATCTGGGGCTCGCAGATCCCCAGAACGACGGCGCCTGCAATGGCCGCGTCCATGGCGTTGCCGCCGCGTTTCAGGATGTCGACAGCAACCTGCGCTGCCAGTGGGTGCGACGTGGCGCACATGCCGTTTGTGGCCATAACCGGCGATCGACCGGGCAGATGGAAATCTCTCATAGTGATGCCTCCCTTTGAGGGAACAATAGGCTTGATTGGCGGACTGTCCATCCCACAACCTTGGCTTGTGCAGATTGACGCTGGGTCTGAAATTGCCCAAAACGGCGACGCACCCAAGGAGGACGTCATGCGCGTTGATTATCAAGCCCTCGCAACTCAGATCAAAGCCCTGACCGAAGGCGAAACCGATGCGGTTGCGTTGATGGCAACTGTGGCCTGCGAGGTGCATCATTCAGACGATCGGTTTGACTGGACCGGGTTTTATCGCGTGACGGCACCAGAACTGATGAAGATCGGCCCGTATCAGGGCGGCCATGGCTGTTTGGTGATCCCCTTCTCGCGCGGCGTTTGCGGGGCGGCTGCCAGAACAGGAGAGGCGCAGCTTGTCGCGGACGTGCACGCCTTTGAAGGGCACATCGCCTGCGCATCATCGACTCAGTCTGAACTGGTGCTGCCTGTCTGGACACAGGATGGCAGGCTCTTGGGCGTCTTTGACATCGACAGCGATCAGCCCGCGGCCTTTACCGAAGAAGATTCGCAGCAGCTTTCGGCAATTCTGGCATCAGTTTTCTCAAACGCGTCATGATTCTTGTCGCTTTCTGACCTTGAGGGTCAAAAGATGCCTGTCCGTGAAAAAATTTCTTGAAATTTCATGAATGTGCGGCAATGTGAAATTACAGCATGAAATTTCACGGCAAGACGCATGTATCACGGACAGCAAACCCCTCAGACGCTTGGTGCGGATCTGCGCGCATTGCGTAAGTCGCGCGGCCTGACTCTGGTCGAGGTTGCGGATGCGCTTGGGCGATCCGTCGGATGGATGAGCCAGGTCGAACGCGACAAATCTGATCCGTCGATTGGTGATCTGCGCGCCATTGCCAAGGCGCTGGATGTCCCCATGTCGATGTTGTTTGCCCACAAACACGTGCCGGCCGAAGAGGTTGGCTATGTTGTGCGCGCCGGAGCGCGGCGCAAACTGGGGTCGGGCGATGTGGGACTGACCGAAGAACTCTTGTCCCCCGACCTGACAGATGACTTCGAAGTTGTGCATTCGACGTTTGAACCCAACAGCCGCATGGAACGACCCACAGGCCGTCCAACCCAAGAGGTTGGCTATGTGATTTCCGGCGGACTGAACCTGCGGATCGGAGACCGAGAGTTTTCCGTCACAGCAGGCGACAGCTTTCGGATCCGTGGCGAAGAATACTTCTGGCACAATCCAAATAACGAACCGGCGGTGGTGATCTGGGTGATCGCGCCGCCAGTCTACTGATCAATCCGCATAACGCGGGAATAGGTGAGGAAAACACATGGCAGATCTACCCAAGAAAGCCCTAGTGGTCATTATTGGCGGCGGCGTTGTTGGCTGCTCGACACTTTATCATTTGGCTAAAAAAGGCTGGACCGACTGCGTTCTGATTGAAAAGAACGAACTGACCGCAGGCTCTACATGGCACGCCGCGGGCAACGTTCCGACGTTCTCGACCTCTTGGGCGATCATGAACATGCAGCGCTATTCGACCGAGCTTTATGCGCGCTTGGGCGAAGAGGTCGACTATCCGATGAACTACCACCAGTCCGGTTCAATCCGTCTGGCGCATTCCGATGAACGGATGCAAGAGTTCGAACGCGCCCTTTCTATGGGACGCTATCAGGGCATCCAAATGGAGATGTGGACTCCGGAGGAGACCAAAGAGCGTTATCCCTTCATGGAAACGCATGATCTGAAGGGTGTTCTTTACGACCCAACCGATGGCGACATCGATCCGGCGCAGCTGACGCAGGCACTTGCGAAAGGCGCGCGGGATCTGGGCCAGAAAATCGTGCGTTTCTGCCCAGCGTCTGGCGTGACACAGCACGCGGACAAAACTTGGACGGTGCACACTGAAAAAGGCGACATCGACTGTGATTATGTCGTGAACGCTGCTGGGTATTACGCGCAGCGCGTCGGCGAGTGGTTCCTGCCGTATGGCGGTCGTACGGTTCCGATGATGGTCATGAGCCACCAATACCTGCTGACCGAAGAGATCCCCGAGGTCGAGACATGGTCCAAAGACAACGGCGGCGTTAAGCTGCCTCTGTTGCGCGACGTGGATATCTCGTACTATCTGCGTCAGGAAAAGAACGGTTATAACCTTGGTCCATACGAGCCCAACTGTAAGGGCGAATGGATGGATGACGGCGACCCAATGCCGGACGATTTCTCGTTCCAGCTTTGGTCCGACGATCTGGACCGCATCGAAGATATCGTCACCGACGCGATGGAGCGTGTGCCACTGATGGCGACCTCTGGTGTCAGCCGCGTAATCAACGGCCCAATTCCATACGCCCCCGACGGGTTGCCGCTGATCGGCCCAATGCCGGGCGTCGCAAATGCGTTCGAAGCCTGCGTCTTTACCTTTGGCATCGCGCAGGGCGGTGGCGCTGGCAAAGTCATGGCGGAATGGATCGTGGACGGGTTCACCGAGTGGGACATGTGGGCCGTGGATCCACGTCGTTACACCGACTACACCGATCAGGACTACTGCAACAAAAAAGGTATGGAAGTTTACGGCAACGAATACGCCATGCACTTCCCACAGCACGAGTGGCCAGCGGCACGCGACAAAAAACTGTCGCCCGTACATGACCGTATCGTTGCGGCAGGCGGCCAGATGGGTGTCTATAACGGTTGGGAACGCGCCAACTGGTACGCAAAAGACGGGGACGACACTTCCGAAGCGGCGACACACACTTGGGGGCGCTCTGGCCCGTGGCAGCAACGCATCAAGGAAGAATGCGAAGCGGTGCGCGACGGTTGCGGCGTGCTTGATCTGCCGGGCTTCTCTCGGTTCATCGTCAAAGGTGAAGGCACCGCCGAGGCGCTGCGTGGCCTTGTAACAGGTGGCCTGCCGAAAGTGGGTCGGATGAACCTTGTCTACATCTCGGACGACCGTGGCCGGATCCTGACGGAAATGTCCTGTATCCGCATGGGTGACGACGAATTCTTGATGATCACTGCGGCGACCGCGCAATGGCACGACCGCGATATCCTGCGGGCGGCGATGCCGGACACCACCAGCATCGAGGACGTTACCACCACCCGCGACACGCTGATCGTGACAGGTCCGAAGTCACGCGATGTGCTTGGCAATCTGACCGATGCGGATCTGACCACCGGATGGCTGACCCACCAGGCAGCGACTGTGGCCGGTCAACCTGCGCATCTGATCCGCGTTTCCTTTGCCGGAGAGCTTGGCTGGGAAGTTCATGCGCTGAATGAGCATATGCCTGCGATCTATGACGCGATCATTGCCGAAGGCGCGACACCATTTGGCATGTATGCGCTGAACTCGCTGCGGATCGAAAAGGGCTATCGTGCATGGAAAGGCGATCTGTCGTCAGATTACTCGCTGCTGGAAGGCGGGCTGGGACGTTTTGTTAAGCTTGACAAGCCACAGGACTTCCCTGGCAAAGCCGCGATCCTGAACGAGAAGCAACAAGGCGTGAAGAAGACTTTCGTCACGCTGGTGGTCGACGCAGGTGACGCGGATGCGCCCTATATGTCTTGCGTGTCCAAAGACGGTGAAATCATCGGCGAAACCACGTCCGGTGCTTGGGGGTATCGTGTAAACGCCTCGATCGCGCTGGGTATGATCAAGCCGGAATTCGCAGAGCCCGGAACAGAGCTGGAAGTCGAGATCTATGGCAAGAAATACAAAGCTGTGGTGCAGAAAGACGAACCTCTCTGGGATCCAGAAAATACACGTCTGCGCGCCTAAGAGCCTATAGACAAAACAATTGGAAGGGCCAGTATCATATGACAACTGGCCCTTTCTTGGAAAAACCGGAGACCGACATGACTGAGATTACAATTCTTGATGGCGGCATGGGCCAAGAACTGATTGCGCGGTCCCCGGATGGGCCGACGCCTTTGTTTGGCACGCAGGTTTTGCTGGACCACCCCGAGATCGTGCGGTCTGTGCACGATGACTACTTTGCCGCGGGCGCAGATATCGCCACGACAAACACTTACGCCATCCTGCATGACCGTCTGGAAAAGCACGGTCTGGACGACCGGTTTTCCGAATTGCATCACGCCGCCTGCACCGCAGCGACAGCCGCGCGCGATGCGAAGGGCGCAGGTAAGGTCGCAGGGTCCATCGGGCCGCTTGGTTGGTCCTATCGCGCGGATATGGCGCCACCGGTCGACGAAGCCGCCGCGCTTTACGCTGAAATTGCCGTGCTTCAGGCGCCGATGGTCGACTTGATCATGTGCGAGACGATGTCGGGCTTGGATCAAGCGGAGGGCGCTTTGAAAGGCGCGTCAGAAGGCGGCAAACCGGTGTGGATTTGCTGTTCCGTGGATGACGAGAACGGAACGACATTTCGCAACGGAGATCCGATCACGGGGATTCTGCCTCTCGCCGAAAAATATGGCGCAGACGCGGTACTGATCAATTGCTCGGTTCCCGAAGCGGTGAGCCAAGCCCTGCCACTGATTTCGGGCAAAGGGCTGCCAACAGGTGCCTATGCCAACGGGTTTACGAAAATTACCAAAGAGTTCGCCGCCGGGCAGACATCCGTTGATCTGTTGAAGGCGCGCCAAGATCTGACGCCTGCTGCCTATGCCGATTTTGCCGAGCAATGGGCCCAAATGGGCGCGACCATCATTGGCGGGTGCTGCGAGGTCGGGCCTGCGCATATTGCCGAAGTCTCTGCAAGGCTGCGCCGTGGCTGAACTGCGCGCTCCAAAACCTTGGCATTTTGACATCTTGGTCAGCGACGGCTTTGTGTTGTCTGAAATGGCCGCTGTGACGGATATTTTGCGCATCAGCAACCGCACACTGGCCAGGCCAATGTTCTCCTGGAGCTACCGCTCGATTGGCGGCGGGATACGGCGCAATCCAAGCGATATTGCCGTCGAGACCAAAGATATTTCACCGTCGCCCACCGCAGATTTTCTGTTTGTCCTGGGCAATGCGGATGCCGAGCGCGACAATCTGGTGCCAAGCCACGCGATCCGCAGCTATGTCAGCCGCGGTGCCAAGGTTTACCTGTTGGCCGAAGCTGCGGCCCAGTTTATCGCCCGCGACACCAGCATGGCACAGCGGGCAACCCATTGGGAAAACGCATCGTTGTTCTGGGAGAAATACGGCACCTTTGAGAGCGAGAACGCCTTGGCCGTGGACGACGGCGCCATCGTCACCTGTGCAGGCATGGGCGCCACGGTTGACGTGATGTTGGTTCTGATCGGTGACCTGCTTGGCAAGGATGTTCAGATCAATGTCGCCAATATCATGCTGCATGAATCCGTGCGCGGGTATGGGACGCTTCAGCCGGGCCAAGAGGCCGTGTCGCGGGTTACCGGTGACAGAGAGGTGGACCGCAGCATAGCGCTGATGCACCAACACATCGACGAGCCGCTGTCGATCTCGGAAATCAACGACAATATCGGCACCTCTCCCCGCGCGCTCGAGCGAAAGTTTCAGGCGCATGTGGGCACGTCGCCCAGTGCCTTTTACCGCAAGATCCGGCTGCACCGCGCCAACAATCTGTTGGTCAACACCACCATGAGCGTCACCGACATCGGGGTGGCCTGTGGTTTTGGCAGCGGGTTTTCCAACCGCTACAAGCAAGTGTTCGGCGTTTCTCCGAACCAAGTGCGCAAACGTCTTCGCATCGACACTTGCAAAAACACGTCAATTTTGACGGAAACGAAAGATTTCACGGCCCATAGCTCTGCTAAGTCGGGATAAATTCAATCAGGAGACTGTAAGATGGCTGACCTCCCTACCAAAGCCCGCGTTGTCATTATTGGCGGCGGCGTCATTGGCTGCTCTGTAGCGTATCACCTGACGAAAAAAGGGTGGAAGGATGTGGTTCTGCTGGAACGCAAACAGCTGACCTCGGGCACCACGTGGCACGCAGCCGGCCTGATTGCGCAGCTGCGCGCGACGGCGAATATGACCAAGCTCGCGAAATACAGTCAGGAACTCTATGGCTCGTTGGAAGAAGAGACCGGGGTCGCTACAGGGTTCAAACGCTGCGGGTCGATCACGGTTGCTCTGACCGAGGAACGCCGCGAAGAGATCTATCGTCAGGCAGCTATGGCGCGGGCCTTTGGCGTCGAAGTCGAAGAAATCAGCAACGAGCGCGTGGCAGAGATGTATCCGCATCTCAACCTCGAGGATGTGAAGGGCGCGGTTTATCTTCCGCTGGATGGACAAGGCGATCCCGCCAATATCGCGCTGGCACTGGCCAAAGGGGCCAAGCAGCGCGGTGCCTTGGTGAAAGAGCGCGTGAAGGTCACCGATATCGTCAAATCCGGTCGCAAAGTCACTGGCGTTGACTGGGTCTCGGATGATGGCTCTGACAGTGGTCACATCGAATGCGATATGATCGTGAACTGCGCGGGCATGTGGGGGCATGAAGTGGGCCGCAAAGCTGGCGTGAATGTGCCGCTGCACGCCTGCGAGCATTTCTATATCGTGACCGAGAACATCGACGGGCTGACACAGCTTCCGGTGCTGCGGGTGCCGGATGAGTGCGCCTATTACAAGGAAGATGCGGGCAAGATCCTCTTGGGCGCTTTTGAACCTAATGCCAAGCCTTGGGCGATGGATGGCATTCCAGACAGCTTTGAATTTGACCAGCTTCCCGAGGATTTCGACCACTTTGAACCGATCCTCGAAGCGGCGGTCAATCGTATGCCAATGCTGGCCGAAGCCGGCATTCATACCTTCTTTAACGGACCAGAGAGCTTTACGCCTGACGATGCCTATCACCTTGGTTTGGCTCCAGAAATGGACAACGTGTGGGTCGCGGCTGGCTTTAACTCGATCGGTATTCAATCCGCTGGCGGCGCAGGCATGGCGTTGGCCGAGTGGATGGACACCGGCTCAAAACCGTTTGACTTGGGCGATGTCGACATCAGCCGTATGCAGCCGTTTCAGGGTAACAAGAAATACCTTTTTGAACGCTCCAAAGAAACGCTGGGCTTGCTTTATGCAGACCATTTCCCCTATCGCCAGAAAGACACCGCGCGCGGCGTGCGCCGCACCCCATTCCATCACCACCTGATGGCCAATGGCGCGGTTATGGGCGAGTTGGCCGGATGGGAGCGGGCCAACTGGTTCGCAAACGAGGGCCAAGAGCGCGCCTATCAGTACAGCTGGAAACGGCAGAACTGGTTTGAGAACTCTGCGGCGGAACATCGGGCCGTGCGCGAGAATGTCGGCATGTATGACATGTCGAGCTTTGGCAAAATCCGCGTCGAAGGCCCGGATGCGATGGCCTTTATGAACTATATCGGCGGCGGTGACTATGACGTGCCTGTCGGCAAGATCGTATACACTCAGTTCCTGAACCACACCGGCGGCATCGAAGCTGATGTCACCGTCACACGCCTGTCCGAGACGGCCTATATCGTGGTGACCCCTGCGGCCACCAGACTGGCGGACCAGACGTGGATGATGCGGCATCAGGGTGGCTTTAACGTCGTTCTGACCGACGTCACCGCAGGCGAAGGCGTTTTGGCCGTGATGGGGCCGAATGCACGCAAGCTTCTTGAGAAAGTTTCGCCCAATGATTTCTCAAATGCCGTGAATCCTTTTGGCACGGCGCAAGAGGTCGAAATCGGTTTGGGATTGGCGCGCGTTCACCGCGTGACCTATGTCGGCGAACTGGGCTGGGAAATCTATGCCAGCGCGGATCAAGCGGGTCACATCTTTGAAACGCTGTTTGACGCAGGACAGGATCTGGGCCTGAAGCTGTGCGGTATGCACATGATGGACAGCTGCCGGATCGAAAAAGGGTTCCGCCATTTTGGCCACGACATCACCTGCGAAGATCATGTGGTGGATGCCGGTCTTGGCTTTGCCGTGAAGGTGGATAAAGGCAGCGACTTTATCGGGCGCGAAGCGGTTGTGCACCGTAAGGAATTCGGCCCGAAATCTCGCCTTGTTCAGTTCAAACTGACCGACTCAGAGCCGCTTTTGTTCCACAACGAACCGATCATCCGCGATGGCGAATACGTCGGGTATCTGACGTCCGGCAACTATGGTCATACATTGGGCGGAGCGATTGGCTTGGGCTACGTGCCCTGCGAAGGCGAGAAAGCCGCCGATGTTCTGGCCTCGACCTATGAGATTGACGTCATGGGCACCAAGGTGCGGGCCGAGGCGTCGCTGAAGCCGATGTATGATCCAAAGTCCGAACGCGTTAAGGTTTAACGTTTCATGGCACCTTCGGGGCGATAGCGATCCATGACCTGATCCAGCCAAAGGTTGGTGATCTCGGGGTTTTCAGCCTGTAGGCACGGCAGCAGCACAGCCTTGTTCATGCGTTGCCGTGCACCCGAGGGGTTTTTGTTTCGCGCGGGCTGCACGTCTTCAAAACAGGCGACAAAGACTGCTTCGGGAATATCCAAGTCCGCCGCGATCAAATCTGTTGGCCGACTGCCCTTTTCAGTGTTGGAAATCGTGGCACTGGCAAGGCTCAGACCACCGGCAATGAAAACAACGGTGTAAATGAAAATGCGCATCTGGTCCTCCATTGGGATGTCACAGGGTTCTACGGACCCATCACGGAATTCCGTCGCGCCAATCACAAAAAATCATCGCCCAGCTGCTTTTCTTGGCGCATCAGACCTGCGCTAATGCGGCCCAAAGGAGCACCACGCACGTGACCAACACCGCCACTAATAAAGATACACCAGAAGGCCTAGCCTTTGCGGTTTCGGCCTATCTGATGTGGGGCTTTCTGCCGCTTTATCTGCAACTGATTTCGCACATTCCTGCGGTCGAAGTCGTGGCGCATCGAGTCATCTGGTCTGTGCCTGTCGCCGGTCTTTTGCTGGTGCTGCTCAAACGCACAGACGCGCTGCGCGAGGCGCTGCGCTCTCCGAAAACACTTGCGCTGGCGGCGCTGACGGCTGGGTTGATCAGCGTGAACTGGGCGATCTATGTCTATGCCATCGCAACCGACCAAACTGCGGACGCGGCGCTGGGCTATTATATCAACCCGCTGTTCTCTGTTCTGTTGGGCGCGATCCTTTTGCGCGAACGCCCCACCCGCGCGCAAATGGTCGCGATTGCTTTGGCAGGTCTAGCCGTGGTGATCCTGTTCATCACCGCCTCGCGCCCGCCGTGGATTCCCTTGGGCCTGATGATCAGCTGGGGGTTCTATGCCTATTTCAAAAAGTCGCTGCCGATTGGCCCCAATCAAGGGTTCCTCTTAGAGGTCTTGATCCTGTCGATTCCGGCGGTGCCATACGTGCTGTTCTTGTCGGCAACCGGTCAGGGGCATTTGACGGACAGTGTCGGGAACTTTTGGTTGCTGCTGGGCTGTGGCGTGGTCACCGCTGTGCCGCTGATCGTCTATGCAAATGGCGCAAAACTGCTGCGTCTGAGCACCATGGCGATCCTGCAGTATATTGCGCCGTCGATGATCTTTATCATCGCGATCTTCCTGTTTGGCGAGACCATCGACACAGGCCGCATGATCGCCTTTCCGCTGATCTGGATGGCGCTGATCATTTACACGACGTCGATGATCCGAGAGATGCGCAAGGGTTGAGGCGGCCTTCAGGTCAGCATAAAGAACGGCCATGGTTGAGATCACCCCATACACTCCGCCCATGGACCCTTTGGACGTTCTGCACGAGGACAGCCATATCGTCGTGGTCAATAAGCCGTCGGGCCTGTTGTCGGTCCCTGGGCGCGGTGCGCATCTGGCAGACTGCCTGATCAGCCGCGTGCAGGATGCCTTTCCTGACGCTCTCTTGGTGCATCGGCTGGATCGCGACACCTCGGGTGTGATGGTATTTGCCCTGACGGCGCACGCGCAACGCAACCTGTCGATGCAGTTTGAGAAGCGCAGCACCAAGAAAACCTATGTGGCGCGCGTATCTGGCGAGATCACAGAGAAAACCGGCACGGTGGACCTGCCGTTGATTGTGGACTGGCCTAACCGTCCGCTGCAAAAAGTCTGTCACGAGACCGGCAAGCCCGCGGTCACGGATTGGCGGGTCTTGAAAGCTGGGGGCGGAGAGAGCCGCGTTCGCCTGTTCCCCAAAACCGGGCGCAGCCACCAGCTGCGGGTTCATATGCTTGCACTTGGCCATGTGATTCTTGGTGACCCACTTTATGCGACTGGGAAAGATCTGGAGCATCCTCGCCTGATGCTGCACTCAGAGGAGCTGCGTATCGGCCATCCTGAGAGCGGTAAAGGCATGAGCTTTCGCGCAAAGGCCCCATTCTAGGGGCGCTGCCCCTCAGCCCTTATGGGCTTCACCCCGGGATATTTCCGGCAAGAGAAAGCCGGTTCAGTCGTGACAAGGAACCCGACGCCGGCAGGCCACAGTGTTTTTCAAAGATGTGGTTGAACTCTCTGAAATCGATGCCACTTTGAGAGCGTTAACCCCCCTTGTCGCGCGTGCGATGTAACCAGGTCTCTTTTGGAGGAATCCCAATGGCGCTTAGAATTAACGATGTTGTTCCCGACTTTACTGCAGATACAGATCAGGGCGAGATTTCGTTTCACGACTGGATCGACGACAGCTGGGCCATCCTGTTTTCCCACCCAAAGGACTTTACACCAGTTTGCACGACTGAATTTTCGGCCGTCGCGCAATTGGCCGATGAATGGGCAGCGCGCGGCACCAAGGTGATTGGAGTGTCCGTTGATGGCGTTGAGGACCACAAGAAGTGGAAAGAAGACATTGCCAGCTATGGGAACGCCCCGGCGGGTTTCCCGATCATTGCGGATGCGGGTCTGAAGGTCTCAAAACTCTTTGATATGCTGCCTGCCGAAGCCTATCTGCCGGACGGTCGCACCCCTGCTGACAGCGCGACCGTGCGGTCGGTCTTTATCATCGGGCCAGACAAGCAGTTGAAACTGTCGATGACCTATCCAATGACCGTGGGCCGCAACTTTGCGGAAATCCTGCGCGCGCTGGACGGGCTTCAGATGTCTGGCAAGGGCGTCGCAACGCCAGCCAACTGGGTACCTGGCGAGGATGTGATCATTCCGCCGACGGTTTCCAATGAAGACGCGGCGGCGAAGTTTGGTGAGTTTGAGACGGTGTTCCCGTATCTGCGTAAGACGAAGGCGCCGGAGTAGGCCTAGCGCTGATCCAAAGAGGCACTGCGGACGTGGTATCTGCGGTGCCCTTTCTTTGAGAGCCATTTCTTGCGCCAATCCCGGAATGTTCCGCGGCGCAAGGCAGAAGGGAGGCGTTCAACGACGGCCTGATAATAGGCAGGAACGTGGCGGCGTTGCCAGGGTTTGCCACGTTTTCCGGCATAGTGAATAATTGCCGGATTTTGTCGTGCCTCTTCGAGGTCGTCGTCGCTGTAGGCAGATTTCAGAAACGCATAGTCTTTGCCGTCCTGAACCGTTCTTGCTTCGTAGATTTCCTCGAGCACCACATAGTGAAACGGCACTGGCGCAATTTTGGGTGTGGCGATGT
>NZ_CAXREH010000198.1:0-8213 GCF_964229375.1 Cognatishimia sp. | reverse complement strand
ATTACCGCCTATTGAGTTCAAAATTGCAAGGTGCATTTTGTAACGCAGCCATACAAAGGAAAAGACTCATGTCCCATACAGTCCTGCAGAGTGATGCCTCTGCGCGCCATCAGGATTCTGTGTCGCGCCGCCTTTCTTCCGAGATCGTCGCCAAACTGGGCGCCGATACTGTCATCCGCCGCGATCTGGCAGAGCCCCTGCCCCTTTTGGACGAAGGCTGGGTGACCTCGACATTCATCCCTCCCCAAGATCGCACAGATACCCAAGCCGACGCGCTGTCTGTGTCCGACACATTGGTGGCCGAACTGCAAAAGGCCGACACGGTCGTGATCGGCACCCCGATCTATAACTTCTCGGGCCCTGCGGTTTTGAAAGCTTGGGTGGATCAGGTTGCGCGCGCAGGCGTGACGTTCCGCTATACCGAAAACGGTCCCGAAGGCCTGCTGGCTGACAAGAAAGTCATCGTTGCGGTCGCGTCAGGCGGTGTGGCCATTGGCTCTCCTGCGGATTTCTTGACGCCACATCTGAAAGTCTTTTTTGGCTTTATCGGCCTTCAGGACGTAACTTTCCTGAACGCAGACGACGTCGAGAACTTTGACATCGCGGCCTAAAAACCCCAGAGCCTGCGGCCCGTGCGGCAGGCTCTAGTCCATCTCGGGCAGCCAGACGATCTCGGCACCGAAATGGCCAAAGACCACCTCAAGATCTGCAAGCGTGATCGAAATCGTGCGATCATTGACCAGAGGGTGAAAGAACAACACATCCGCGTCCCGCGCGATGGGATCCAGAATGAATGTCACGCCTGCTTTGGCGCCGTTGATCATGGACAGCGGGCTGACCGCACCGGGCCGAATGCCCAAATTTTCCAGCAAACGGTCAGCAGAGCCAAACGACAACCCGCCAACGCCCAGCGCCTTGCCAAGCGCCTTCAAGTCAACATCGCGGTCCTGATCCAGTGTCACCAGATAGTTGCGTTTCTTACGATCGCGCAGATAGAGGTTCTTGGTCAGAAACGCACGCTCGCCCGGCGTCATCATGTCCTGCTCAACCGTCTTTGCATCCGCAACCGTGCGCAGCGGCACGTGATGAAACAGCTTATACGCAACTCCCCAATCATCGAGCTGTGAAAGCAACGCATCAGAGCTGACTGGCAGTGTGTCTTGAAATGCTGAAGAAGCATCCATGGCAGAATTCCCTTTGGACGGTCGATTGTGACATCAGTGTCACCGCCCTCACGGACATTCAAGAGCCGATTTTCGCAGCCCTAGGCTGCGGGTTTCTGGTGCATATCTTCGGTCTTGCGGGCTTTCTGAACCATGTGTTTTGGAATGGTAAAGGTAAATTCGCTGCCCTCGCCCGCCCGACTGCTGACGCCAATCGTGCCACCATGCATCTCGACAAACTTCTTTGAAATCGCCAGGCCAAGTCCGGTGCCACCGGCACGGCGTCTGTCGCTGGTATTGCCTTGCGAAAACTTGTCAAAAATTCCGTCAACGCGATCCGTAGGAATTCCGATCCCTGTATCAATGATGCGGAACCGCGCAAAGTCGCCGAACCGCTGAGCCTCGATCCGGACGCTGCCCTTTTCGGTGAACTTGATCGCGTTGCTGACAAGGTTGTCCAGAATCTGACGCACTCTGGGTTCGTCGGCAAAAATCGCCAGATCAGCGCTCGACCCTTCAAGGCTCAGGCCCTTCTCTTCGGCCTTGGAACGGTATTGCTCTACAACATCTTCAATCAGCTCGTCGCAGTAACACATTTCACGGGCCAGCTTCATGCGGCCAGCCTCGATTTTGGAATAATCCAGCACCTCGTTGATCAGAGTCAGCAAGCTGCGGGCCGAGCGTTCCACTTTGCCTGCCAGACCTTTGAACGAGGTTAGCATCGTCTCGATATCTTTTGCGAGCGGGTCAAACTCTTCACCCATCGACGCCAGACGCGCCATAACTTTCTGGGTCGCAGGCAACAGTTCAGGCTTAACCAAAAACGGG
This sequence comes from Cognatishimia sp., assembly GCF_964229375.1. GTDB lineage: Bacteria > Pseudomonadota > Alphaproteobacteria > Rhodobacterales > Rhodobacteraceae > Cognatishimia. The sequence continues at coordinate 6,222 of NZ_CAXREH010000198.1, read as the reverse complement.
GTGCCGCCCAGAACAACCGTTAACGGTGTGCGCAGCTCGTGGCTCATCACGTCAAGGAATTCGGATTTCGCCACATTGGCGTGCTCAGCGTCTTCTTTGGCGCTGACCAATTCGGTGATGTCCACAAGGAAGCCAACCGTGCCCCCGTCCGGCGTACGCGCTTCGGACATGCGCACCCAGCGCCCATCATCCAGTTTCTGATCCACTGCTCCGCCCGAGGCCTTGTGCTGGGCAAGCCGCTCCTGCACCCACTCCTCTTCGCGTCCTATCGCCTCGGCATAGTGGCCGCGCGACACGCCCGAGCGCAGAATATCCTCAAAGCGCGTTCCGGCAGTAAACAATTTGGCCGCCCCACCGTGGAAATCACGATACTTGTCATTGCAGGCCACCAAACGGTCATCACTGTTGTAGTAGGCAAAACCGTCCTGAATAGAGTTGATCGCACTGGACATCTGCGCCACCGCCCGCATCCGCAACTGGATCAGCCGAAGGCCCGCGCAAATCATGATCAGAACTGTCAGCGTAATGCCTGCGACAATGCCATAGAGCTGGTTGATGCTTGCAGAATAGTTGTTCCATCCCCCCGTCGGCGCCGCGGCCATGACCCAGGATCCCACAGGCAGGGACACAGTCGCAAACACCGGCTCTGCCGCAAAGGTCGACCGGTCGCCCCAGAAGATTGCGCCATGACTGCCCCGCGCGTCCTTACCGCGGATCGCCAACCGGAAGTCCACTGTATCCAACCCAAGGATCCGCAGCTCTTCTTCGAAATCAATCACCAGATTGACCACGCCCCAGAACTGAGGTTTGCCCTCGGCGTCATCCAGATAGACCGTGTCATAGGCCACAATGCCCTGCCCGCCTTTCTCCAGATCTATCGGCCCTGCAAACAGCACCGATTGTGATTTGCGGGCACGCGAGACATGGGCAAAAAGCTCTTTGTTGTCGGCGGCGCGAAAATCCATCCCCATAAACTGCGCTTCACCCGTTTCGGGATAAATCCGGTCAACCACCAGATCCGGCGCGGCGGAAATCTCGATGAAGTCAGTGTGGTCAACAAAGATCTCTTTCGAGAAGGCCGCAAACCGCTCAAACGAGATATCCGGCTCTATCGAAATCAGGGCGGACACGGCGCGAATGGTGTCGGCGTTCCTCTGAAAGATCAGCGACAGGTCCAGAGCGGCCATGTTCAACTCGGACTGAATTTGAGCGCGCAGCTCGGCCTCATGATCCGCCCGGTTCCGCTGTTCCACATAGTAGAGAATGGTCGCCGCAATCAAGGCAACGATCAGCGCTGCGGCAATATAGAGGGGTGCCCAGCCAAAGCCTTGGCGGAAATTACTGCTTGTATTCGGGGTCCTGCGTGCCATGGGAATACACTTGTATGACGTTATCTTTTTTCTCGTTATGATTGTATGATCTACTTTTGCGGCAGCAATTCAACAGAAACTCAATCGAATTTTGTCCATTTAAGGGTTTCTTAACCAGATTGTGGGGTTCACCGCGTAAACCGCCAGATTTTCGCCACATTTCGTCATGGTTCTGTTACATTTCCCCCTGCTTGACTCCTCTCCCTGCCTCTATTAGAGACCCACTCAATTCCGGAAGTCCGTCAAAACTTCCGGTCCTAGGCCCAGCGCCAGGATCGCCCCCCGTCAGCGAGTTTCGCCCACGGGGGCATTCGTGCATTGGGTTTGTGGTTTGATCTTGGCGAGCGAGCGGGTCGTGACTATCTCGGCCTTTACTGAAACGTGACGGGCTGAAAAGGAGCCGAAAGCGATGTTTGAAAATCTCAGCGAACGCCTTTCCGGCGTCTTTGATCGCCTCACCAAACAGGGTGCCCTCTCTGAGGATGACGTAAAAGCAGCCCTGCGTGAAGTGCGCGTGGCCCTGCTCGAAGCGGACGTCTCGCTGCCGGTTGCGCGCGATTTCGTCAAAGCGGTTCAGGACAAAGCCACAGGTCAGGCTGTCACCAAATCGGTTACACCGGGCCAGCAGGTTGTCAAAATCGTCCACGACGAGCTGCAACATGTGCTGGCAGGCGACACCGAAGATCCCGGCGCGCTGAAAATTGACAACCCGCCTGCCCCGATCCTGATGGTCGGCCTGCAGGGCTCTGGTAAGACCACGACCACGGGTAAGCTCGCCAAGCGCCTGAAAGAAAAAGACGGCAAACGTGTGCTGCTTGCGTCTTTGGACATCTACCGCCCGGCGGCGATGCAACAGCTGGAAATCCTTGGCACCCAGATTGGCGTCGACACCCTGCCGATCGTACAAGGCGAAAGCGCGGTTCAGATCGCAAAACGCGCCAAGCAGCAGGCGACGTTGGGCGGCTATGACGTCTATATGCTCGACACCGCAGGTCGCCTTCAGATCGATCAGACCCTCATGCAAGAGGTCGAAGACGTCCGCGACGCCGTCAACCCACGTGAAACATTGCTGGTGGTCGACGGTCTGACAGGTCAGGTCGCTGTCGAGGTGGCCGAAGAGTTTGACGGCAAGATCGGCATCTCTGGCGTTGTTTTGACACGGATGGACGGCGACGGCCGCGGCGGTGCAGCGCTCTCGATGCGCGCGGTCACAGGCAAGCCGATCAAATACGTCGGCCTTGGCGAAAAGATGGACGCGCTTGAGACCTTCGAGCCCGAGCGTATCGCAGGCCGTATCCTTGGCATGGGCGACATCGTCGCGCTGGTCGAGAAAGCTCAGGAAACCATCGAGGCTGAACAGGCCGAAAAGATGATGAAGCGCTTCCAGAAGGGGCGCTTTAATATGAACGATCTGAAAATGCAGCTCGAGCAGATGCTCAAAATGGGCGGCATGGAAGGCGTTATGGGCATGATGCCCGGTATGGGCAAGATGGCCAAACAGGCCCAGGCCGCTGGCATGGATGACAAGATCCTGAAACAGCAGATCGCGCTCATTCAATCCATGACCAAAGTCGAACGCGCCAACCCGCAATTGCTGCAGGCCAGCCGCAAGAAACGAATCGCGGCGGGTGCGGGCATGGAGGTGTCTGATCTGAACAAACTGCTCAAGATGCAGCGCCAGATGTCGGACATGATGAAAAAGATGGGCAAGGGCGGCATGCTGAAACAGGCCATGAAGGGCATGTTCGGCAAAGGCGGCATGCCCGATATGCCTGCGGGCATGGACCCATCCGCCATGGACCCCAAAGCACTGGAAGCTGCCGCAAAACAACTGGGCGCCGGTGGTCTGGGCAGAATGCCGGGCGGCCTGCCGGGTCTGGGCGGCGGTGCACTGCCACCAGGCCTGTCTGGCTTTGGGAAAAAGAAATAATGCTTTCTCTTGCTCAAAATATCCCCGCCGGAGGCTCCCTCCGCCTGCCACAGGAGCAGACGTATGACTGATAAAACAGCCCGCGCCGCAGAGATCCTGGCCGATCACCGCGAGTCCATCGACCGATTGGATGCGATCCTTGTCTATACCTTGGGCGAGCGGTTCAAGCACACACAGGCCGTCGGCAAGCTGAAGGCAGAATACGAGCTGCCCCCCTCAGACCCAGCCCGCGAAGCGCGTCAGATCGCGCGCTTGGAAACTTTGGCCAAAGAAGCCGATCTGGACCCGAAATTCGCCACGGCGTTCCTCAATTTCATCATCGAGGAAGTCATCCGGCACCACAAGAAACACCAGGAATAATCACAGAATACTGGGGCAAGGGCCCCGTACAGCCATTCATAGGAGATACTCACCATGGCAATGAAAATTCGTCTCGCCCGCGGCGGTTCCAAAAAACGCCCTTTCTATCGCATCGTTGCTGCTGACAGCCGCATGCCACGCGATGGCCGCTTCATCGAAAAGCTCGGCACCTACAACCCGCTGCTGCCAAAAGACAGCGAAGAGCGTGTGAAAATGGATCTGGAACGCATCCAGTACTGGGTGTCCCAAGGCGCACAGGTCACTGACCGTGTTGCACGTTTCCTCGAAGCGGCTGGTGTGAACTCGAAAACCGAGCGCAACAACCCGAACAAAGGTAAGCCAGGTCAGAAAGCGCAAGACCGCGCAGAAGAAAAAGCAGCCAAAGCCGCTGAAGCGGCCGAAGCAGCAGCAGCTCCTGCTGAAGAAGCAGCGGCTGAAGAATAAGACGGACAGACCTGAATATGGCGGCGGTTTCGGCAGAATTCTCTGCAGAGTTTCAAGTCGAGCTCGACCGACTCCTCAAGTGGCGTCGCGACGTCCGCCATTTCAAAACAGATCCCGTAGACGAGGCGCTCCTGACGGAGTGCCTCGACGCGTTTCTAAAGGCCCCATCGGTGGGCCTTTCGGAACCCTGGCGCATTGTACGCGTCAACAGTGCCGCCGCGCGCGCGGCTGCCTATGAGAATTTCAAAGCCGCGAATGCGCAGGCCCTTGCCGGGTATTCAGGCGAGAAGGCCAAGCTTTATGCTGGGCTGAAGCTGTCGGGCATGCAGGAAAGCCCGGTTCAACTGGCGATTTACTGCGACGAAGGCACCGACAAAGGCGCGGGTCTGGGCGCAGGCACCATGCCTGAGATGCGCCGCTATTCCGTTGTGGGCGCCGTGAACCTGTTCTGGCTGACCGCACGCGCCAAGGGGCTTGGCGTGGGCTGGTTGTCCATTCTGGATCCCGATCAGCTGAACAAAGACCTCGATATCCCAGACTCATGGTCCTTGGTAGCCTATCTGTGCGTCGGCTTTCCGCAAGAAACCTCGGATACGCCGAAACTCGAGCAGATGGGCTGGGAAGACCGCCGCAGAAGCCTGCCGATCAAAGAACGGTAACTCCGGCCAAGATCACCCCCGTTTCAGACCAGACCCGCGCCTGCAGCAAAGGGGTCGACGGTCGGATCTTCGTGCCAGACGTATTCGCACCCTTCCGCCATCTCGCGGGCTTTTTCCAACCCAAACAAATCCGCAGCCACGCCCAGCGCCATATCCATCCCTGCAGAAACGCCCGATGACGTGAAAAACTTGCCATCCTGAACCCACCGCGCCTCTTTCACCCAGTCAACACCGGGTGCCAGCGGCACTGTGGCTGTGAAATCCAGCTTGTTCGTCGTCGCGCGTTTGCCATCCAGCACGCCGCTTATTCCCAGCAAAATGGACCCGGTACAGACACCCATCACCCGCAGGGCCTGCTCTGAGACGGTGCGTATCCATTCTGTGACCTTGGGATCTTTGGCGACGTCCAAGGCTGCATCCCCTCCGGGCACGAGCAAAAGGTCATAGTACGTGCTGGCCCCCATACTACAGTCCGGCAGCACTTTCTGCCCGTGCCGACTGGAAACCGGCGCATTGTCTATGCCGACGGTGACAAGCTCAATGTCGTCAAAGAACCCCCCAAGCATTTCAACCGGACCGAAATAATCCAGCGTCTGAAACCCCGGAAAAACAAATGCAGCCAACCTACGCATCTTGAACCCCTTACTGTAACACCTGCGCGCCGGCACGAACAAAGCACGCATCCTGATCTGGAAGGTAAATTGACCCCGCGCGAAATCAATCACTCCCCATTTGCCCTCTGTCCGCCAACCCGCTATCACGCAATAAGCACAACAAAGGACGTCGCTTTATGGCCAACCCCTCTGATCTCATCTGCGTAGGAGCCATCGCGGGCGCGTTTGGTGTTCATGGTGAAGTCCGGCTGAAAAGCTTTACCGCCGAGGCAGAGGCGATCGTGGACTATGCACCACTGACGACCGAAGACGGCAGCGGATCTTTCGACCTTGTTCTGACCCGCGCGATCAAGAACGGGCTGGCCGTCCGCCTGTCTGGTGTGACCACCAAAGAAGAGGCTGACGCGCTGAAAGGCACGCAGCTCTACGCACCGCGCGACCGTTTGCCAGAGCTTGAGGACGACGAATTTTACTACACCGATCTGATCGGCCTTGAGGTTCGCGACACCGGTGGCACCACGCTTGGGCATGTGAAATCCGTGCAGAACAATGGGGCCGACGACCTGTTGGAAATTCATGGTCCCGGCCTGAAAGCCACGGTGTTGCTGCCCTTTACAAAGACTGTTGTCCCCACGGTGGACATGGCATCCGGCCGCCTGATTGCTGACCCGCCGGAGGGGTTGTTCTAGCAATATGCCGCGTCTGCTGATCCACCCTGGCTTTCACAAGACGGGCACATCGTCACTGCAAACAACGATGCGCAAGAATGCGGATGTGATTGCGCCTTGGGTGCGGGTGAACACGCTGGAAGAAACCAAGGATCTGCGGCTCGCCGCCTGGCTTTT
>NZ_CAXREH010000197.1:0-7107 GCF_964229375.1 Cognatishimia sp. | reverse complement strand
TTTGAATGTGTGAGCATGTGCAGACTCAGGAAGATGGCGCAAGCGATGCGTCAGCCCATGCCCTGTAGAGTGCATGGAAATGGCGCATTGCATGTTCCGAGACACCGTGATCCTGAGGATCCGTAACATACCAACCGTGGCGAAAGGCCCGTTGTGACATGCCCTTTTGGACGCCTTCGCACAGATCCTTGTCTTCGACGGCCACCACGTTGTTGGTCCAGTCTGCGCGCAGGCGGTCCCGCTCTGCGGCCCCTGCATCGGTTGGTTCGCGCGGCGCAAGCGTCACTGTGTAGCGCGAGGTCTTTCCCGGCTCAAGCGGATCAAAGCGCGAGATGTAAAAGTTCTGCACCCCAGGGAACCGCCCGAAGGTGATGTTGGGGAACATCCACCAAAACTCACCCACCAGAACGTCATGTTCCAGATCAAGCGGAAAGGCGCGGTTCTCGGCGTTCATCTTGGTCGGCGCGTTCTGGTAGGTGAAGTTCCGAAACAGGGTGAACTTGCTGTCTGAAATCGCCATCATGTCGTTGAACTCGGGATGCGCCATCTGGCAGTGGTAGCATTCCAAAAAGTTGTCCAGCATCACCTTCCAATTGGCGTTGCAAACATAGGTGTGGCCGAACCCATCGCTGTTGGCGCTGACCACGTAATCAGCAAGGTCCGGACAGGCCGTCAGCATTTGTTGCTCAAGCCCGGGGGCGAAATCCGCAAGGCTCTCGCCATCCAGATCCGCGTTGATGAACACAAAGCCTACGATCTGATCCACGCGCACGGGCAACAGGTTTTTGCGGCCTTGATTGGTGCCTGAAGTGCGATCCACGCCGCGCGCGCCGCGCAACTTGCCCTCAAGCGTGAAGGTCCAGGCATGATAGGGGCAAGTGACACGGGATTTGTTGCCCTGCCCTTCAACCAGCCGATGCCCGCGATGGGGGCACACGTTGTGAAAACCTCTCAGGTCACCATCTGGCGTACGCACCAGAAAGAAATCCTGACCGTGCAGCGTGAAAGCATAATAATCGCCGGGGTTGGCAAGCTCGCTTTCGTGGCACACGAATTGCCAGGAGGTATAGAGCAGGTCGCGCACCTCGGCGTCCATGACATTTTGTTCGACATAATAGCGCGCAGCCAGCGTGTCTTGCCGGCCGTCCGCCTCTGGCGCAATTTCACCTGCGGTGAAGACATCTGCTTTCATTTTGAAACGCCTTTTCGATCCGTGGGGTGGATAATTCCCAATCAGATTGCGCGATAGCGGTGCAAAATGACACTGGCTTAGAAGTGATGCAGTCTATAGGATTTTGTTATGGAATTATTGAAACGCCCGACCTCTGGATCGCTTAATTCGCTTTTGGTTTTGGAAGTCGCGGTGCGCCACTCCAGCCTGTCGCGCTCTGCAGACGAGCTTGGCCTCAGCCAACCTGCGGTGTCGCGCCATATCGCCACCCTAGAAGGTCGACTGGGGCAAGCTTTGTTTCGGCGGAACAACAACCAGATCAGCCCCACCGAAAGCGCCGTTCGGATGGCCGAAGCGGTGAGGCTTGGCTACGGTCACGTCGATCAGGTTTGGCAAGACGTCGCGGCTTATTCCAAACGCGCAGAGATCATCCTAGCCTGCACCTATGGCTTTGCGGATCAATGGTTGATGCCCAAATTTGCTGATCTCAGGGCCGCGCTGGGAGGTGTGCGGGTTCGCGTTGTCACAACAGACCAGCTAGGGGATATCGACCTTAGCCGCGTGGATGCGGCGGTGGTTTGGGACACCGCGCGTTTGCCCAACAGGCCGTTCATTCCTTTGGTAAAGTCCGAGATTTTTCCGATCTGCAGCCCTGATTTTCTGCGCGCGCACCCCGAAGCCAACGATGCCATTGAAACTCTGCCACCCGAGCTGTTTCTGCACTTTGATGTCGGCGTTTCCGGATTCATGACCTGGCCCAAATGGTTCGCCCACGCAGGGCTTCAACCGCCGCCATTTACGTCGGTTGCTGACTTTGACGCCTACCCTTTTCTTTTGCAATCCATCCAGCGCGGGGATGGTATCGGCCTGGGTTGGCACGGCCTTGTGGACGAAGCGATTGCCCGAGGTGATATCCTACGCCTTGGCCCAAGCGTGTCAGATCGCGAAACGTCCTACTTCCTTCAACATCGCCCCTTTCAGGACGACACCGGGCCGCTTGCACAAATGGTGGCATGGTTCCAGAACGCGGCGTCTGTTTAGCATCGCGGCGACACGCCCAATCGCAAACCCTCGGCGCGAGCCTTCTAAGCCGCTCACCCAATCAGTTGTCGAAACACCGACTGCATCAAAGCGCGTGCGACGTGTAGTCTGAAGGTCGTTGCATGGCCATGGCGATACAGCATCACATCTGCGCCAAACGCGCGGCGCATGACGGATGCTGAGTGTGCCTCAAGGTTAAGCTCGGCGCCATGGCACAGGCGCTGAAACGCCGCAGGCCCGGAAATGTCGATGACCTGATAGGCGTCTGAGACATCACTGACCGCAAGGCATGTTTCGGCGGAATAGCCTTCTGCCAAATCGGTCTCTCCGATCAACAAAACACGATCGCGGCGCAGCGAGAGCGCATAGGTTTCGGCCGTCACAACGGTTGGCCAAGTCACCAGCTGATCCCTATAGCGCGCCAGAACATCCGTGCCGGATACCCAGGTTTGTTTGGGCAGGGTCACGTCCTGGATCGTAAGGTCATCGCTGGAAAACCTCAGAGGTCCGGGGGCATCCCAACGGGCTGAATCATTACGCATTTAGCCGCTCTCCTTTCGGGTCCAGAAAACAGGGCGCGCAAATTGTGGCCTTTTGCGTCTTGCCCAAATGCTGCACGGCGATGGTTTCACCGATCCGCGACTGCCCACTCGTGACAAGCGCCAAGGCGATTGGCCTGCCCAGAGTTGGGCTTTGATAGCTTGAGGTCACATAGCCCTGCGATGTGTCGTCTTTCACAAGATGCGCACCAGTTGGCAGGAACCGATCGTCACTCATAAGGCCCACCAGCTGCTTGCGCGCCGCGTCATTGGCCTTTTCACAGTGCAAGCTCCGATCCCCGACAAAGGCCGCGGTCTTTTTGTCTCGTGGCGCCGAGAAGCCCAGATCATGCGGCATGGTTTCCCCATCTGTGTCCTTGCCGATGATCAGATAGCCCTTTTCGGCGCGCATTATTGACATGGCCTCCAGCCCAATTGGACGCAGACCAAGCGGTGCGCCCGCGTGGTGCAAGCTGTCCCACAGCTCGGTGGCTTTGCTTGCGCGGATCGACACTTCAAAGCTGAGATCACCGGAAAAACTTACCCGCGCAATACGCAAGGCCGCCCCGCGCCATGTCGTGCTTTGCAGGCTCATGTGTTTGAAAGCCTCGGCACTCAGGTCAATGTCCAGTCCAAGCGTCATCAACACATCACGCGCCTCGGGGCCGGTGACCGCGACGGTCGCCCAATGCTGGGTCGCATCGTGAATAAAGATGCGATCTGGGTCATTCCCGTCCTGCCGCCATGCCTCAAGGTGCATCCGCACGCCGTCCACATGGCTTGAGGAACAGGACACGATGAAATGATCCGGACCGAGGCGCGCCAGAACGCCGTCGTCAAAGACCGTCCCGCTTTCCGTCAGCATAAATCCATAGCGCAGCTGGCCGGGCTTCATCGTGCGAATTGTGTTGTAGTAGATGAAGTTCAAAAAGGCTTCGGCGTCTGGCCCCATGACTTCGATCTTGCCCAAAGGCGAGCCATCAAAAAGGCCCGCGCTTTCGCGTGCTGCCTGCACTTCCTGCGCAATCAAATCTGAAGATGTGCCTGTGCCATACCACGCAGGACGCAGCCAGCCGCCATACTCCCCCAAGGCGGCATCAAGCGCGCGGTGCGTGGTTTCCAGCGGCAATCGTTTGATGGGATGCCAATTCTGTTCGCGATGCGCGCCACGATAGATCTCTAGCGGGACCGGGACAAAAGGCGGGCGGAAGGTTGTGGTGCCGACCTCGGGAATGGGCCGGCCTTGGATCGTGGCCATTGCCGCCAAGCCCGCCATGTTTGACGTTTTGCCCTGATCAGAGGCCATGCCAAGTGTCGTGAAGCGTTTAAGGTGTTCAACCGAGACATAGTTTTCGCGTGCGGCGACCTCGATATCCTTGAGCGTCACATCATGTTGGAAATCGATCCATTGACGCCCCTTGCTGCCCGGCTCTGGCCAATGGGGTTTCACAGTGTATTGCGTGTCTGCGCGCATTGTGGCGTGTCCTGCACCTGCCGCGCGAGCCTCATTAAACGCGCCCTCCAGATCGAAGGTTCCGTTTGCGGCGCCAACGGCTGTCATCATGTCCGGCGCTTTGCCCGGCACGAATGCTTGCCGCGTGTCGCACCAGTCAAGCTTGCCACCTGCGTGCCGCCACAGATGCACCAATGGCGTCTTGCCGCCCGAGGTTAAGACCGCGTCATAGGTTCGCGCGCGGCCGCTCTGTTTCAGGCCTGTCGAAGCCCGTCCGCCAAAGGCCGTGAATGCGCCGTCAGCAGGGTCAATGCGCTCAATCTCGACCCCCGCGTCGCGCAATAATTTGATCGAGGCCTCCGCAAGCGAATGGGTCGCCAAGACGGCCAAGCGGTGCCCGACCAGAACGCCATAGCGCGCCAAAAGCTCGGCCGCACCAGACAAAGACATAACGCCCGGGCGGTCGTTTTCCGGAAATGTCATGGGCCGATCCAACGCACCGGTGGCCATGATAACCCGCCCTGCCCGCATCCGGATCAGCCGCGGGGCGTCGCCAAAAGACCCGGATTGGATCAGACCGATCAGCCCATGGTCATAGACGCCAAATGCGGTGGTTTTAGTCAAAATGCGCGCACCTGCGTTGACGATCGCTTCGCGCTGTGTTGCCACCCATTCAACGGGGCTACGCCCATCGATGTCGGGCAGTTGATAAAGGCTGCCGCCAAGGGTCTGTTGATCATCCACAAGGCATACATTCTGCCCTGCCTCGGCAGCCGTACGCGCGGCCACCAGCCCTGCGGCGCCACCGCCGACCACAAGCACGTCGCAGTGATCAAAGACCTGATCCGCCTCATAGCCATCAAGGACGTCTGGACTGACCGTCCCAAGCCCTGCCATCTTGCGAATTGCGGGCTCAAACAGGTGCCAGTCAGGCCACATGAAGGTCTTGTAGTAAAAGCCTGCGCCCAGCCAGCGGTGAAACAGGTCAAGCCCGCCCTTCAGGTCACGCGCCGCCGAAGGCCAGGCGTTGACAGCGCGCGCCTCCATTCCGTCTTGCAGGTAGGTGGTCGTGGCAAGACAATTGGGCAATTGCACACCCTCTCCGTTGACGTTCATGATGGCATTCGGCTCGTCGACCCACGCGCCCCAAAGGCCACGCGGCCGGTGATATTTGAAGCTGCGGCCCATGATCCGCACGCCATTGGCGACCAACGCAGAGGCCAGCGTATCGCCTGCAACCCCTTGATAGGACTTGCCATCGAAGGCGAAATTTAGCGGTTGGCTGCGGTCGATCACGCCATAACCATCGATGCGACGTGCACTCATGCCGTTTCCCCCCGCAAAGCGCGGCTGCCGATGACTGCCATTGTGACGCTATCGCGTTCCAAGACGAACAATTCGCCGCAAGGCATGTGCATCCAAACCTCGCGCACGTGGCCTTTTTCGTTGCGTTGGGTATACAAATAGCGGCCCCATTCGGCGTCACTGACATCCCCCGCCGTGTCCGGGCGCAGCTTGCCCAGCTCTCCGGCAAAGTGGAATTCGGTCTCGTTGCGCTCACCGCAGAAAGGACATGGGAAGAGTTGCATCTGATGTTCCTTTTAGTGTGCGATGCCCGAAGAGGCCGCCTCGTCAATCAGCCTGCCTGTCTTGAACCGCTCAAGGCCAAACGGACGGCTTAACGCATGGTGCGCGCCGGTGGCCAGCAGATGCGCCAGCAGATAGCCGCCCACGGGGATTGCCTTGAACCCGCCTGTGCCCCATCCGCAATTCAGATAAAGCCCCTCGACGCCAGAGGGCCCAATGATCGGAGAGCTGTCAGGCGTCACGTCAACTATGCCACCCCAGTGGCGCAAGAGTTTGACCTTGGCGAGCGACGGATACATCTCGCAAAACGCGCTCAGGACGGTCTCTTGCATCGGCATATTACCGCGCTGACCATAGGAGGGCACGCGATCAAGCCCGCCGCCAATCACCAACCCGCCTTTGTCTGACTGGCTGGCATATGTCCCAAAGGGTGGGCAAACCAGAACCGTGTTCAGCACGGGTTTTATCGGTTCCGAGACAAAGGCCTGCAGCACGTAAGATGTGATGGGCAATTCATATCCCGCCATCTGGGCCAGAACCGAGGAATGCCCCGCCACCGCAGCCCCGACAACCCCGGCCTTGATTTCCCCCATCGATGTGTTGACGCCGACGCAGCGTCCGCCTTCGAGGATCACATCCGTGACTTCGCAGTTCTGGATAATGTCGACGCCCGCGGCATCTGCGGCACGGGCAAAACCCCAGGCCACCGCGTCATGCCGACCTGTGCCTGCACGTTTCTGCAGGACGCCGCCGTGGATGGGAAAGCGCATCGTGTCGCTGAAATTCAGCGCTGGCTCCAGTCGTCGCACCTGCTCGGCACTTAGCAATTCAGCGTCCACGCCATTCAACTGCATCGCATTGCACTGCCGTGCGGCCATCTCCATTTCATGTTCTGAGTGGGCGCAGACGATCATGCCACGCTGGCTGAACATGACGTTATAGTTCAGATCCCGCGACAGCCCCTCATATAGCTGCACCGATTTGTCATAGAGTGCAGCGCTTTCCGGATAAAAATAATTCGACCGGATCGCCGTGGTGTTGCGGCCGGTATTGCCGCCGCCCAGCCACCCTTTTTCAATCACGGCAACGTTTTTGATCCCGTGGTTCTTTGTCAGATAATACGCCGTCGCCAGCCCGTGCCCGCCGCCGCCGATGATCACCACATCATAGGCATCTTTTGGGCGCGGTGTACGCCATGCCTGCCCCCAGCCTTTGCCAGCGCGCAGGCCTTCTCGAAAGACCTTCCATCCGGAATAACGACTCATTCACTTGCTCCAATCTCAAAGGCCCAAGTCCGAAAACGCGCAATCAGGCGC
>NZ_CAXREH010000196.1:0-3474 GCF_964229375.1 Cognatishimia sp. | reverse complement strand
TCCGCCGCGTGGTCGCCCGACTTTGAGACGAATGTGGCAATCGGCATGATGCGGATGACCCATTGGGACGCGGGCACCAAGGTCGAAGTGGAAACGCTGGATGGAATGCGTCCGGCGGTGGTCGAAGAGAGTTTTTGGATTTAGGGGAGGGGTGTCATGTTTAACGCACTCGTAGTGAACAAAGATGCCGACAGCGGCAAAACCAGCGCGGCGGTTCAGCAGATCGACGTCAGCGACCTTCCCGAAGGGGACGTGTTGATTGATGTCGAATTCTCGACCGTCAACTATAAGGACGGTCTTTGCATCGGCCCTGGTGGCGGCCTTGTGCGCAACTACCCCCACGTGCCGGGGATCGACTTTGCGGGCACCGTCGCGGAAAGCTCGGACGACCGCTACAAGCCCGGTGATCGTGTTGTTCTGACCGGCTGGCGCGTTGGCGAGATGCATTGGGGCGGCTATGCACAAAAGGCCCGCGTTAAGGCGGACTGGCTTGTGCCGTTGCCCGAAGGCCTGTCGACACGTCAGGCCATGGCGGTCGGGACAGCCGGATTTACCGCAATGCTGGCGGTGATGGCCTTGGAAAACCAGGGTCTGACACCGTCTGACAAGCCAGTTCTGGTCACAGGCGCCGCCGGTGGCGTTGGGTCTGTTGCGACTGCGATCCTTGCCAACCTTGGCTATCAGGTGGCCGCGGTCACAGGCCGTGCAGAAGCGTCTGAGTATCTGACCTCGCTGGGGGCCACCCAAATCGTGCCGCGCGAAGAGCTGAACGAGACCACGAAACGCCCGCTGGAAAGTGAAAACTGGTCCGGCTGCGTTGATGCGGTTGGCGGTGACATGCTGGCGCGTGTGCTGGGCCAGATGGCCTATGGTGCCTCGGTTGCAGCGGTTGGTCTGGCGGGCGGTGCAGCTCTGCCGGCAACCGTTATTCCGTTCCTGTTGCGCGGCGTGAACCTGCTGGGCATCGACTCGGTAATGCAGCCTTATGACAATCGTCTGGTCGCATGGCAGCGCATTGCGCGCGATCTGCCTTTGGACAAGCTGGACGCGATGATCAATCCGGCCACACTCACAGATCTACCGGGCCTTGGGTCTGACATTCTCAAAGGTCAGGTCCGCGGTCGGGTAGTGGTTGATGTAAACGCGTAAACCTTGTCTTATGAAAGCGAGGCGCGGCTTTGGCTGTGCCTCGCTTTTGATTCCACCAGATGGTCACGACAATGAGCTACGATCCAGACAACATTTTTGCCAAAATCCTGCGCGGAGAAATCCCGTCAGAGAAACTCTACGAAGACGACGACACTTATGTTTTCATGGATATCATGCCGCGCACGGATGGCCATTGTCTGGTGATCCCCAAGACCCCTTGCCGCAACATGCTGGACGCCACACCCGAACAGCTTGCTGCCTGTCTTAAGACCGTTCAGAAAATGGGTCATGCGGTGATGAAGGCCTTTGATGCCGAAGGTGTCACGGTACAGCAGTTCAATGAGGCCGCAGGCGGGCAAGAGGTGTTCCACCTGCATTACCACGTCCATCCGCGCCATGCCGGAATTCCGATGCGTCCGCCGGGCAAGATGGCGGATTTTGACGTTTTGAAGCAGCACGCGGACAAAATTCGCGCCGCGCTCTAACTGCAGGGTGTCACATGGACCTCGACCTCGACTTTGTCCGCAGCCAGTTCCCTGCGTTTTCTGAACCCAGCCTTTCAGGCACACATTTTTTCGAGAACGCGGGCGGCTCTTATACCTGTTCGCAGGTGATCGACCGGCTCACCCGCTTTTACCGCGAACGCAAGGTTCAGCCCTATGGGCCCTATGACGCCAGCCGGCTTGGCGGCGAAGAAATGGACGAAGCGCGCAGCCGTCTTGCGACTTGGATGGGCGTTGTGACCGAGGAAGTGACCTTTGGCCCCTCGACGACCCAGAATGTCTATGTGCTTTCGCAGGCCGTGCGCGAATGGTTGACGGATCAAGACAGCATCATCGTTACCAATCAGGATCACGAGGCCAACAGCGGCGCGTGGCGACGTTTGGAACAGGCGGGGATCACCGTTAAAGAATGGCAGATCGATCCTGAAACGGGTCATCTGAACTTGGACGATCTTGCGGATCTTCTGGATGACTCTGTACGGCTTGTCTGTTTTCCCCATTGCTCCAATGTGGTGGCCGAAATTAATCCTGTTGCAGAAATCACCGCCATGTCGCACGCAGCCGGTGCATTTGTTTGCGTGGACGGCGTCAGCTATGCGCCGCACGGCATTCCCGATGTTGGTGAGCTTGGGGCCGATATCTATATGTTTTCGGCCTATAAAACCTATGGCCCGCACCAAGGGGTGATGGTGGTGCGCAAGGGGATTGGCGAGATCCTCCCAAATCAGGCGCATTACTTTAACGGCGACGTCCTTTATAAACGGTTCGCTCCGGCCGGGCCGGATCACGCGCAGGTCGCTGCCTGCGCCGGGATGATCGACTATTTCGAGGCACTTGCTGCGCATCATGGCATTGCCGTAGCGGACACCGGATCGCAAAGCGCGACAACGCAAGCGCTGCATGATTTGCTGCGCGACCAAGAGATCGCGCGCGCGCAGCCATTGCTCGAGTATCTGGCCAGCAAGAATGCGGTACAGCTGATCGGCCCAACAGCCGCTGACCAGCGCGCGCCGACCTTTGCGCTTAAAACGCAAGACAATCCGCTAAAGCTGGCAGCCGATCTTGCAGAGCACGGCATCATGGCATCCGGCGCGGATTTCTATGCGGTACGCCCTTTGGGCGCGATGAACATTCCGGCGGATCCGGGCGTGCTGCGTCTGAGCTTTGTGCACTATACCTCGCAACAAGACATCGACGCCTTGATCGCTGCGCTGGACCGCGTACTTTAGCTTCCCTCTTGTAGTTTGAATGAGCAGGGGCAATGATCGGACAAACACCAAAGGCCCGAGCAAATGCCCACTGCAGCTAAACTAACCGCCGCCATTCTCTTTGCACTCATGACAATTGTCGCGTCAGAGCAGTTCAAAGCCTATATGCCCGAAGGCTATCAGTTTGGGTATTTCCTGTGGATCAATGCCGCGATTGCGGCACCTATCGCGTGGAAACTGATCGGCGGGCGTGTGGGCAACGGGGTTGCCTCAGCCATCAACAATGGCGTCACCGCTTTGTTGGCCTTGGTGGTTGTCTTGCTCTTTAACCATTCGTTTCGACTGATGATCCTAGAGTCGACAGGCATAGGCTATGCGAACCTGACGGCAGCCCTTCAGGACGTGGCTAGCAAGATGATCGAGCACGGTCTTTTGCTTTTAAACACCGATATTCTGGTGACATTTGGAATTGGCACCTTTGTCACCGCAATTTTAGCCGAGGCCGCGTCGCGCCGCTGGAGATAATTCATGGACTTGTTTTTCTACGGAACGCTGCGGCACATGCCGTTGCTTCGCATCGTTCTGGCCGACCGGTTTTCACAGATAGAGCTGCA
>NZ_CAXREH010000195.1:0-8276 GCF_964229375.1 Cognatishimia sp. | reverse complement strand
TCCAAGGCCACTTTCCAGAACCAGATTTTCCGCTACGAAGTCTAGGTTTTTACGCAACCCTAGGGCGAGTTGCGCGAGAATTTCAGAGCCTGCTAAGTCCTTGATTTTCGGTAGGGATTTCCGGACTACTTCAAACGGTTTAACCTTAATACCTTAATGGTGTTCCGTGAGTGTGGCTTTAGCCTAGGAACTTTTAGGCGCAACCCCTGCGATTTCAGGGCTCTGCGCCTAAAGTCTTTAAAACACTAGAAAATTCTATCAACACCCGCAGAATCAGCGAACAACAATCGCGGGCGAAATCTACGCCTGTTTACAAAAAAATCGCCCGCGTTTTTCAACACGGGCGATCTTCAGATATCACTTGGAAGGTTTAGCCTTGCGCTGCTTTTGCAACTTCTGCGGCAAAGTCTTCTTCTTTTTTCTCGATGCCTTCACCGACTTCCATGCGCACATAGCCCACGATTTCGGCGCCAGCTTCTTTAGCCGCGGCTTCGACGGTCAGGTCTGGGTTGATGACGAAATCCTGGCCCAGAAGGGTGACTTCGGACAGGAATTTCTTCATGCGACCAACGATCATTTTTTCGATCACTTGCTCTGGCTTGCCAGACTCACGTGCGATCTCGATTTGAACGTTGCGCTCTTTTTCAACAACCGCTGGGTCCAGATCCGCTTCGGACAGGGACTGAGGGTTTGCCGCCGCGATGTGCATTGCAACCTGCTTGCCGAACGCTTCGTCGCCGCCTTTCAGTGCAACCAGAACGCCGATCTTGCCCATGCCGTCGGTGGCTGGGTTGTGCACGTAAGATGTGACAACGTCGCCCTCAACAGACGCCATGCGGCGTACGGACATGTTTTCACCGATTGTCGCAACTGCGTCTGTGACGGTTTCTTCGACAGTTTTGCCACCCAGGTCCGCAGCTTTCAGCGCGTCAACGTCAGCAACGTTCACAGCTGCGCCAGCGATCTTTGCGACCATGGACTGGAAGTCAGCGTTCTTACCAACGAAGTCGGTTTCAGAGTTCACTTCAACTGCAACACCCTTGCCACCTTCGACGTTCACAGCAACCAGACCTTCGGCTGCGGTACGGCCAGATTTCTTAGCCGCTTTCGCCAGACCTTTGGTGCGCAGCCAATCGATCGCTGCTTCTTGATCACCGTCGGTTTCGGTCAGTGCTTTCTTTGCGTCCATCATGCCTGCGCCGGTCATTTCGCGCAGTTCTTTCACCATTGCGGCAGTAACAGCCATCTTGGTTCTCCTAAATTCGAGTAAGATATGGGGGCGGCTTACCCTGCCCCCATGAAAGATTTGTAACGCTTACGCGTCCGCAGCGGCTTCTTCAGAAGCTTCTGCTACGGCTTCTTCCGCAGGCGCTTCTTCGAACTCGCCCAGATCAACGCCAGCTGCGCCCATCATTGCGGTCATGCCGTCCAGAGCTGCGCGAGAGGCCAGATCGCAATACAGAGAGATTGCGCGGGAGGCGTCGTCGTTGCCTGGGATGATGTAGTCTACGCCATCTGGAGAGCAGTTGGTGTCGACAACAGCAACAACTGGGATACCCAGTTTGTTCGCTTCGGCGATTGCCAGTGCTTCTTTTTTCACGTCGATGACGAACAGCAGGTCAGGTGTGCCGCCCATTTCACGGATACCGCCCAGGGACGCTTGCAGTTTGCCCTGGTCACGTTCCATGCCCAGACGCTCTTTCTTGGTAAGACCTTCTGCGCCGGATGCCAGCTTCTCGTCGATCTCTTTCAGACGGTTGATGGACTGGGAAACGGTTTTCCAGTTGGTCAGCGTGCCGCCGAGCCAGCGGTGGTTCATGTAGTACTGAGCGGATTTTTCCGCCGCATCAGCGATTGGGCCAGACGCCTGACGCTTGGTGCCAACGAACAGAACGCGGCCGCCTTTTGCAACGGTTTCACGCACTGCGTTCAGAGCCGCGTCCAGCATTGGAACGGTCTGAGTAAGGTCCATGATGTGGATGCCATTGCGCGAGCCATAAATGAACTCGCCCATACGAGGGTTCCAGCGTTGTGTTTGGTGACCAAAGTGTACGCCTGCTTCCAGCAGCTGGCGCATGGTGAACTCGGGAAGAGCCATGCTTATTTTCCTTTTCCGGTTTACGCCTTGGTGAGGAGGGAGATCCCGTAACCCTAAGGTCCTGTGGGACAACCGGCGGACGTTTGGGGATGTCTCCCCCAAAGCACCCAAACCTCACCTGCGAGATTGAATGCGCGGCTGATACTGCGGTTTGAGGTGGCTTGCAAGGGGGTATATGCGCAAATGCGCCTTATTTTATGGGTTTTCGACCCTATTGCGACGAGAAATGCGCCTCGCGTACGTTTTGCTCGAGCGTTGCGGCCAAGGCTTTGCGATTGGCAAAGCGGCTGACAGCCATCGGCGGGTGAAAAACCAGCTCAATTTTGCCCTGTTTTGGTGTAGACAGGATGTGAAGCACGTTGGGAACAAGCTCCATATCGCCCCACCAGCCATAATAGCGTGGATCCTCGCCTTCGGGCGCATGATAGTTGACCGAGATCGGCTGGACATAAGACTGTTCGCGCAGCGCGTCCGAGAAAAAGGCCTCAAACAACGTTGTCTTGAAGGGCAGCACGCGGTTTGCATCTGTCGAGGTGCCTTCTGGGAAAAACAACAGTTTGTGCCCTGCCCCAAGTCGCTGTTCAAACAGATCTTGCTGCCGCTTTGCTTCTTTCCTTTGGCGCGAGATGAACACTGTACCCGTGGCTTTTGCCAGAACGCCAATCCCTGGCCAGCCCGCGACCTCTGACTTGGACACGAAATAGATCCGCTGTGGTGCGTTCAACGAAAAGATATCCAGCCAGCTTGCGTGATTGGCCACCACGGCCCCGGGATGGGACATGGGGACGCCTTTGATTTCATAAGGAAACCCGATCAGCCACAGCACCGACCGGCAGACAAAACAGGTAATATAGGGCGTGATAGGGCGACGTTGGCCAAACAAGGGGCGTTCAACAAGCCTGACGATAAGCAAAAGAACAAGGCAGACCGCGATCACAAGCACACCCGGTACGCCCCGACGCACAACGCGCAGCCAGTCCAGGCCCTTGGGTTTGCGCTGTGCGATATAGTCTTCGTTGCCAGTCCAGGTTGGGGTCACGACGCGGCCCCCTTGCCATAAATCTTTTGCTGTGTGGCGCTTAGACGTGTTGTGTCCATCACCAGACATACATCCGTGGTGTTGAACGCCGCGTCCACATAGGCGCCCTCGCCCACAAAGCCTCCCAGCCGCAGATAGCCCTTGATCAAAGCCGGAACCGCCAGCATCGCTGCGCGGCGATCGAGCGCGTCATAGGCGATGCGGTTCATCTCGGTGTAATGTGTGTCAAGCGCACGTACGCGCAGGTCTTCTGGGGCCAAATGGCGGTGATGCAACAGCGAAAGCGAAGGAGCCAGCGCGTCCAGATCGGTTCCATGAAAGCTGGCCGTTCCAAACAGAATGTCGATGCTGTGATCCTGCACGTATTGGGCCAGCCCGTTCCACAGAACATACATGGCCGTACCGCCGCGATAATCAGCGTCCAGACAAGAGCGGCCCAGCTCTAAGAGTTTGCGACCGCTGGATTTAAGGACGGACAGGTCGTATTCGTCTTCGGTATAAAATTGCCCGATCTGCGGCATCTGATCGTCACGCAACAGGCGATAGACCCCGACGATCTGGTCTTCGACCGTTGTGCCGCGTGCTTGATCCAGCAGCATCAGATGGTCAAAGAAAGGGTCGAATTTGTCCCGTTCTAGCTGTGCTGCATGATCCACCATTTCACCGTCCCCGCCCATTTCCTGCACAAAGACTTTGTAGCGCAGGCGCTGTGCGGCACGGATATCGTCGTCTGTTTCCGCCAAACGCAGCAGGAAATCAGGGTGAGTAGCGCTCATGGGGGGCTAGAAATCCATAGTTACGGTCTGGATGTGATACGCGGCGGCCTTGCAGATGGCAACTTTGAATGCGGGGTTTCCTGAGTATAGTCCGCTGACGTTTGTTGATATGTTAAGTGAAATTTAACACTCTATGTGTCATCTGCAATTACAAGACCAACCCGGTCGGCATCGATCACCACTTTGCCGGCTTCTCTGAAATTTACGGTTATTTTACCGCCCATATTTGATTGCACCTGCCCTAGCCCCCAAGCGGGCTGTCCGGGATGGCGCACCAACATGCCGGGTTCCAGAAACGCGTTATGATTTTCCAAGTTGTTTTCTCAGTTTTAGGATTTTTCGATGTCTAACTCAAACTACTCCGAGATGGTAGCCTCGCGGATCTGCCACGATCTGATCAACCCTGTGGGGGCCATCGCCAATGGGGTTGAGTTGTTTGAAATGACCGGCGGCGCAGATGCCGAGATCGACCTGATTTCCGAGGGTATCTTTCACACCAGCGCGCGCGTGCGCTTCTTTCGCATCGCCTTTGGCGTCAGCGACGCGGCCCAGATCATCACCGCAGGCGAAGTCAAATCTATCTTTGATGACATCCGAAATGAGCGGGTCATGTTGCATTGGAGGGTCGACAGACCGATGGCGCGCCGCGAACTGCGCGCTGCTTTTCTTGCCATCCTGTGCGTCGAGCAGGCCTTGCCGCGCGGGGGCGAGATCTTTGTTACCTATGAAAACGGCTGGAAAGTCGTCGCCAAGGCAGACATCATCGACGCCGCAGAAGCGCTTTGGGAGCCGCTGGCCGAAAACGAAGCCCCCGAAAACCTGACGCCGACAACAGTGTCCTTTGCCTTGTTTCCGATGTGTTTACAAGAGCTTGGCTTTTTGCCGACAGTCCTGATTTCCAATACAAGACTGTCGCTTTACTTTGATTAGGCCCGCGTGGTGCCATCACCGGTGACCAGATATTTGAAACTGGTCAGCTGCGCCGCCCCAACTGGGCCGCGCGCGTGCATTTTGCCGGTTGCGATGCCAATCTCAGCCCCCATGCCAAACTCGCCACCGTCAGCAAATTGTGTCGAGGCGTTGTGCATCAGAATGGCAGAGTCCAGACGCTGGAAGAACCGATCGGCCGCGGCCTGATCCTCGGTGATGATACAATCTGTGTGGTTCGAGCTGAACGTATTGATATGCGCAATCGCGCCGTCGACGTCCGCAACAACCTTGGCCGCAATATCCATGTCCAGATACTCACGTCCCCAATCTGCGTCGGTGGCCGCAAGGGTGCCTGTGATGGATTGCAGGGAGTCGTCTGCATGAATACGGACGCCCGCGTCCATCAGAGCCTTAACAACGCCGGTTCCGATTGTGTCGACAATGTCCTGATGAATAAGCAAACACTCCGCAGCGCCGCAGATGCCAGTGCGGCGGGTTTTCGCGTTTAGCACGATATCCAGCGCCTTGACCGGATCAGCCTCTTTATCGAGGTAGATGTGCACGATGCCTTCAAGATGCGCGAATACGGGAACGCGCGCCTCACGTTGTACCAGACCAACTAGGCCTTTGCCGCCGCGTGGGACGATCACATCGACCGTGTCCACCATAGTCAACAGCTCTTGCACAGCCGACCGGTCTCGTGTGGGCACAAGCTGGATCGCATTTTCAGACAAGCCAGCGGCCTGCAGCCCCTTAACAAGGCAGCCATGAATGGCGCTGGAGCTATGAAAGCTCTCAGAGCCGCCACGCAAAATAACCGCGTTGCCGGATTTAAGGCACAAGGCGCCTGCGTCGGCTGTCACATTCGGACGGCTTTCATAGATGACACCAATAACCCCCAAAGGAGTGCGGACGCGTTTGATATTCAGACCTGTCGGACGATCCCATTCAGACAGAACTTCGCCCACAGGATCATCTTGGCCAGCGACCGCGCGCAGCCCGTCGCAGATGCTTTGAATGCGGGGTTCATCCAGCATCAAACGGTCCATCATCGCATCGCTCAGACCCTTGTTGCGTCCGAACTCCAGGTCTTTGGCGTTGGCGTCGATGATCTCGGAGCGTGCCTCCCAAACAGCGTCGGCGGCGGCATTCAGTGCCTGCGTTTTGACCTCTGCCGGGGCAAAGGCCAGCTCTGCGCTTGCAGTTTTGGCGCGTTGGCCAATCTCTGCCATCAGGGCGGGAATATCTGCGATGTCCTTCATCAGATCTGTCCTTTGTGTGTGAGGGTGCCGAAGGATGCCTCCGGCGGGAGTATTTGTGACAAGATGAAACCCTAGAGCGCCATGTCGTCGCGGTGAATAATAACAGAGCGCGCCGGGTAGCCAAGAATGGCTTCGAAATCCGAGCTGTGTTTGCCTTTGATCGCCTGCGCTTCGTCGCTGGTATAGGCGGTCAGGCCCTGCCCCAGCTTGCGCCCGTCGGTCGACAGGATTTCAACCGGATCGCCGCGTTCAAACTGGCCAGAGACGCCGGAAATGCCCGCAGGAAGAAGGCTTTTGCCTTTCTGCAAAGCGGTTTGGGCGCCTTGATCGACTGTGACTTGGCCCTGTGGCTTCATCGAAGAGATCCAGTTCTTGCGCGCCTGTTGCGGTGTGCCTTTCGCCGTGAACCATGTGGCATTCGCACCGTTTTGCAAGGCGCGGAGTGGATTCAGGATTGACCCCTCGGTGATCGCCATGGCGCATCCGCCGCCGGTTGCGGTTTTTGCCGCCCAGAGTTTGGTGATCATGCCGCCTTTTGACAGGCCCGACGTGCCTTCGCCCGCCATGGCTTCGATCTCTGGTGTGATGTCTGACACCACGTCAAAGCGTTTGGCGTCTGGATCTTTTTGCGGGTTGCCCGAATAAAATCCATCCACGTCCGACAACAGGATCAATTGGTCGGCGCCTGTGGTCAGGGCGATCTGCGCTGCCAGCCTGTCGTTGTCGCCATAGCGAATTTCGTCTGTTGCTACCGTGTCGTTTTCATTCACGATGGGCAGCACACCCAGGCCAAGCAGCTGTGCGAGCGTCGCGCGCGAGTTCAGATAGCGGCGTCTGTTGGCACTGTCTTCCAAAGTGACCAGAACCTGAGCCGTTGTGATCCCATGTGGCTTAAGCGCGTCCTCATATGCACCGGCAAGGCGGATCTGACCGACAGCGGCGGCAGCCTGTGACTGATCAAGGGGCAGATCCCGATTGCCCAACGACAGAACCCCGCGACCAAGCGCGATGGATCCGGAGGAGACAATCACGATGTCTTTGCCGATCGATTTCAACCAAGCCACATCATCGGCAAGGCTTTGCAGCCAGTCCTGGCGCAAATCCCCTGAAGACCGGTCCACCAGAAGGGCAGACCCGATCTTGATCACCAGCCGTTTTGCGTCACTTAGGGCCGCCACGCTTCGGGTTCCTCGTCCTGTTTCTTTTCACGCAGGCGCGTGTCATCGATCTGTGCGCGCAGAGCCCGCAGCACATCGGTCACACCCTCTTGGCTGGCGCCCGACATAAGCATGACGGGGCCACCGACGGCCGCCTCGAGTTCCTCTTTCAGGAATTCGCGTTCCTCGGCGTCCATCGTGTCGATCTTGTTCAGCACCGTGATCCGAGGCTTTTCGGCCAATACGCCACCGTATGCCTCGAGTTCGCCAATAATGGTCTTGTAATCGCCGACCGGATCACCAGACGTGCCATCCACCAGATGGAGCAACACTGCGCAGCGTTCGACGTGACCAAGGAAGAGGTCTCCTAGCCCCCTGCCCTCGGATGCGCCTTCGATCAGGCCTGGAATGTCAGCAACCACAAATTCCACATTGTCGACGCCAACGACACCAAGGTTGGGATAGAGAGTGGTGAACGGATAATCCGCAATTTTGGGGCGCGCGTTAGAGGTTGCGGCAAGGAAGGTGGACTTGCCTGCATTGGGCAGTCCCAAAAGCCCTGCATCGGCGATCAGTTTCAGGCGCAGCCAGATGGTGCGCTCGATGCCTTCTTGTCCGGGGTTCGCGCGACTGGGCGCCTGGTTGGTCGAGGTTTTAAAGCGCAGGTTGCCCCAGCCGCCGTTGCCGCCTTTGGCCAATAGCACGCGTTCGCCGACTTCGGTCAAATCGGCAATCAGCGTTTCCTGATCTTCGTCAAGGATCTCGGTGCCAACAGGCACGCGCAGAATAATGTCGTCGCCTGAGGCTCCCGTGCGCTGGTTGCCCATACCGGATTGGCCGGTTTTCGCGAAGAAATGTTGTTGATAGCGGAAATCGATCAGGGTGTTCAGGCTGTCGACCGCCTCGGCATAGACCGAGCCGCCGTTGCCACCGTCCCCGCCATCAGGGCCGCCGTATTCGATAAACTTCTCACGGCGAAAGGACACACAGCCACTGCCACCACCGCCCGAGCGG
>NZ_CAXREH010000194.1:0-9059 GCF_964229375.1 Cognatishimia sp. | reverse complement strand
AACACCATGGCAACCGCTGATGCTGCGAAGTTCTGGGACAAGATTGCACCGAAATACGCACGTGATCCGATCAAGGATATGGCGTCCTATGAGCTGACATTGAACAAAACGCGGGGCTATCTCGCGGCGGAGCACACGGTTTTAGAGATCGGTGCAGGCACGGGGGCGACGGCGCTGTTGTTGGCTGGCGACTGCGCCCATATCACCGCGACGGACCTGTCCACTAAGATGCTGGAGGTGGGTCGTCAGAACGCGGCGAAGGACGGCATCGACAATGTCACCTTCGCGCAGCACCGCGCCGAAGACATGCCCGACGGGCCGTTTGATGCTGTTCTCGCCCATAACATACTGCACCTTGTCGAAGACTTGCCCGCCGTACTTGCCCGCGCATATGCGGTGTTGAAGCCGGGCGGGGTGATCGTTTCTAAGACATTCGTGAAACCAAAGTCCGGCCTGCACCTTGAGTACCGCGTGATGAAGCTGGTGCTGCCGCTGATGCAGTTTCTGGGAAAAGCGCCATTCGTGGGCTTTCACACCCGAGAAGACTTGGAAGAGGCGTTTCGTGTCGCAGGCTTTGAGATCCTAGAGAGCGGTCATTTCCCGGCCGGACAAGAGCGACTTTATACCGTGGCGCGAAAGTCCTAAGTGCGACGAGTTGGTGGACATTTCCTGCTGACCCCGCATAGTGCACCGCAGGAAATTCGGAGAACGCAAATGGGTTTGAAAGTCTATCTGTCCGGTGAAATTCACACGGATTGGCGCGAACAGATTATCGACGGCGCGGCCGGTCTGGATGTCACTTTTGACAGCCCAGTGACCGATCATGCGGCCAGTGATGATTGCGGTGTGCGCATCTTGGGGGCCGAGGATCAAAAGTTCTGGCATGACCACAAGGGCGCCAAACTGAATGCGATCCGTACTCGCAAAGGCATCGAGGACGCGGATGTGGTCGTCGTACGGTTTGGGGAAAAATACAAACAGTGGAATGCCGCGTTTGATGCGGGCTATGCCTCGGCGCTTGGCAAATCCCTGATTGTCTTGCACGGCCCAGACCATCAGCACGCCCTAAAAGAGGTGGATGCCGCTGCGTTGGCCGTGGCCGAGGAGCCTGCGCAAGTGGTCGAGATGCTGCGTTATGTTCTGACCGGAGCGCTACCCGGCTGATCCTCAGTGCGGTCTGAGTGCTTTAGCGTTGCAGAAACTTGCGACGGGCGTCTTGCTCGATCGCAAGGCGCATTTCCAGATCGGCCAGCACAGCCATCGCCGCTTTGCGCGCCTCGGGGTCCGTCAGGCTGGCCAGATGTTTGGCCTGCGCGTCCCGTTCCTGTTTCAGCGTGAACTCGCGTGGCAACGCGCCTGCGTCTGCCATGATGCGAAATCCGGCGGTTTCGGCGGCGTCGCCATAGCCCGCATGTGGCAGAGGTTTGCCTTCGCCCTTAAGCCCGGTCAGCTGACCTTCGGCTTTGGCTTTTAGGATTTGACGCTCTGCAAGGTCTTTGAAGCGCATGTTTGGGCCTCCTTTACCTGACCCCAATATAGGGTCAGGCAGGGGCAACCAAAAGGGTTAGCTATCGCGGGCCGGAATGGTGCGACCTTTTTGAACAGCCGGACGCGCCAGGAACCGCTCAAGGTATGCGTTGACATTCGGGAAGTCTTCCCAGCCGACCAAGTCTTTGGCCTCGTAAAAGTTCAGCGCCGCCAGCCATGGCGCGATTGCGATATCTGCGATGGAATAATCGCCCGCGATCCACTCTTTGTCCGAGAGTTCTTTTTCAAGCACGGCCAGCAGGCGTTTGCCTTCGTTGACATAACGTTCGCGCGGGCGAGGGTCTTCGATTTCAGAGCCTGCGAATTTAACGAAAAAGCCCATTTGACCGAACATCGGGCCAAGGCCACCCATCTGGAACATCAGCCATTGAATGACTTTGGCTTTTTCTGCAGGCGAGTTGCCGATCAGCTTGCCGGTTTTCTCGGCCAGATAGATCAGGATCGCGCCGCTTTCAAACAGTCCAACCGGAGCACCATCTGGGCCATTGGGGTCAATGATGGCAGGGATTTTGTTGTTTGGGTTCAGCGACAGAAATTCTGGGCTTTTGACGTCTGCATCGGACAGGGTCACCAGATGCGGCTCATACGCCAGACCCATCTCTTCCAGCGCGATAGAGACTTTGACGCCATTCGGGGTCGGGAAAGAAAACAGTTGCAGAACGCTTGGATCTTTTGGCGTCCATTTTTTGGTGATTTCAAATTGTGAAAGGTCGGCCACGGTTAACTCCTGGGTTGTTCACGGGGAAGATAGGCAGTTTTTCCCATAATTTTAGATGAAAAAGAGTGCGTATTTGGGCAGGGTGATGTGCATAGGCGCAAAGTGCCTCACGTAAGTCTTATAAAATAGCAACTAAGGGGACAGTTTTATGTTGCAGGAATTCAGAGATTTTATTGCCAAAGGCAATGTTATGGACATGGCGGTCGGGATTATTATCGGCGCGGCATTTACGGCCATTGTGAAATCCATGGTCGGCGACCTGATCAATCCGATCATCGGGCTTTTCTTGGGCGGCGTTGATTTCACCAATTCATACATAGTTCTGTCAGGCGAAGTCGCTGCGGGCGCAAGTCTGGATGCAGCGCGCGAAGCAGGGGCTGCGGTCTTTGCACATGGTGCATTTATCATGGCCGTGATCAATTTCCTGATCATCGCCTTCGTGGTGTTTATGCTGGTGCGCTACGTTAACAAAGTGAAAGAAGCCGCCGCCAAAAAAGAGGAAGAGGCTCCGGCACCTGAGGCGCCAGCGGGACCAAGCGAGCTGGACGTTCTGCTTGAGATCCGCGACTCTCTAAAAAAGTAAAGGCGTGTCGCCTTTTCGTTAAGAATGTGCTGCAGTAAAAGGGGCACATGACAAGGGCCGGTTCCTCCGGCCCTTATGTTTAGGAGAGATGATTTTGACTTTGGACTCTGTGATGGATTTTGTCGGCCAGTACTCAAATATCGTGACGAATACGATCACCGCTTTTATCGTTTTGATTATCGGCTGGACGATTGCCGGATTGGTGGCGCGTTTGATCCGCCGCAGGGTCTTTGCCAGTGAAACGCTGGACAACACAATCGGCAGCTTTGCCGCGTCGATCGCGCGCTGGATCATTCTGCTTGTCACAGGCATCGCAATTATGGGTCTGTTTGGCATTGAGGCGACCAGCCTTGTGGCGATCATGGGGGCCGCGACCTTGGCGATTGGTCTGGCGCTTCAGGGTACGCTGAATGATTTGGCCTCGGGGTTCATGTTGATAATCTTCCGCCCCTATAAGATCGGGCAATATGTGGATATCGCGGGCACGTCCGGCACCGTCAAAGACATCAATCTGTTTGTGACCGAGCTGTCCACGCCGGACAATATCCAGATCATCGTGCCCAACGGTCAGGCCTGGGGTGCTGTGATCACCAACTATTCCCATCACGTGACCCGCCGTATCGATCTGATGTTTGGCATCGATTATGGCGATGACGCTGACAAAGCCATTGCGATCATTCACCGCGTCGCCGCCGAAGATAGCCGCATTCTGAAAAGCCCTGAGCCTTGGGTAAAGGTAACGGCACTCGGCGCGAGTTCGGTGGATATCACTGCGCGTCTGTGGTGCTCTTCTGCGGATTTCTGGGATGCAAAGTTCGAGCTAACTAAGGCAATGAAAGAAGCCTTTGACGCCGAGGGCATCTCGATCCCTTACCCGCATGTTGTGCAGATCCGCCGCGAAGGGTAGCGCGAAAGGGGTCGTTAAGACCCCTCTATTACATCAGAATAATATTTGACTGTCCCGCACCACGGCGCAGCGCATGGGTGCTGGCCAGCTCTGGGTCATTGATCCAGCCAAGTGCATGATCGCGGTCGGGGAAGGTCAGGATGACCGTGACATCCGGCGCGGTTCCGTCGCCTTCGATAATCGTGGCGTCCTGTGAAACGGCCAAAGGCTGCGCGTTGTATTTCGCAAGCGCTGCGCCTGCTTTTTCGCGATAGGCCGCGAGGGTGTCGGGGTCTGAAATGGATAACGTGACGATGGCATGAACGGTCATGATGTGTCTCCTGCTTGTGGCTATGCCTGATACTTAACCGATCTCGATATGTTCAAAAACGGTCATTGATGCGCATTGGTTGCGCATATATTATCAGGCCATGCTGGATTGGAATGACCTTCGCTTTGTTCTAGAGACCGCGCGCAACGGCGGAACCAGCGGTGCTGCGCGTGTGTTGGGCGTCAACCACGCGACGGTGGCGCGGCGTATTTCGGCGGCGGAACAAGCCTTGGGAGAGCGGTTGTTTGACCGGCTTCCAAGTGGCTATGTGCCAACAGAGGCCGGCCAAGAAGCGGTGCGCACCGCCGAGGCCATGGCGCGGTTGAACTCGGACCTCGATCTAAAGATTGCAGCACGGGATGACCGTCTGCGGGGACGGCTGCGTGTGACGGCGCCCCAACTGTTCATTCAGCGGATCTTTGGCGATGTGCTTAAGGACTTCACTCAGGCCTATCCCCAAGTGGATCTGGAATTGGTGGCCACCAATGACACGTTGAATCTGGCCCAACGCGAGGCGGATGTCGCGATCCGGTTCTCAAACGAGCCGCCGGAAACGCTGTTTGGTCGCCGCTTTATGGAGCAAAAAGGCGCGGTCTATGCGTCGCCTGATCTGATCGCACGGGATCCGGGCGGAGAGGCCCCATTGGACTGGGTGCGCTTTGCCCATTGGCCGGGGCCGCCTGCTGAATTGAAAGCCGTGCGTCCGAATTTGCGCGTGCGATTGACGGTGGATGATATGGCCGCAGCGATTGGCGCAGTGCGTGCGGGGATTGGCGCGACGCGGATGGCCTGTTTTTTGGGGGATACGGATCCGGCGTTGGTGCGCGTGCCCCATATGCCGCGGTTTGACTATCTGCCCTTGTGGTTGCTGACCCATGCAGATCTGCGACATGTGCCGCGCATTCGGACCTTTATGGAGTTTACTGCAGCTCGCCTCAGCGAACTGCAGCCGGTTTTTGAAGGGGCCGAGCCTTAGGCTTTCAGCGCCAGTTGTGGGGACAGAACGTCGATGCCCAAGGCTTTGCCGACTGCGTAGTAGGTCAGCTTGCCCGCATGTACGTTCAAGCCGTTCAACAGATGCGGATCGTCCTCGCAGGCTTGCTTCCAGCCTTTGTTCGCCAAATTGAGCAGGAAGGGCAGGGTTGCGTTGCCCAAAGCCTGAGTCGACGTGCGCGCAACTGCGCCCGGCATATTGGCCACGCAATAGTGCATGATGCCGTCCACGTCATAGATCGGATCCGCGTGGGTTGTGGCACGAGAGGTCTCAAAGCAGCCACCTTGGTCGATGGCGACATCCACAAGCGCCGCGCCCGGTTTCATGTCAGACAGCTGCGCGCGCGACACCAGTTTCGGAGCCGCCGCGCCCGGAATGAGAACCGCACCGATGACCATATCTGCGGCATTCACCAGCTCGGCCGTCGCACCCGCTGTAGAATACTGGTTCTTGAACACGTGGCCAAATACGTCGTCCAGATACTTCAGCCGGTTCAGGCTGCGGTCCAGAACGGTGACATCAGCGCCCATGCCTGCTGCGATGCGCGCCGCGTGAGTGCCGACAACGCCGCCGCCAATCACAACGACCTTCGCGGGTGCAACACCGGGAACGCCGCCCATCAGAACGCCACGGCCGCCATTTGCCTTTTGCAGTGTCCAGGCCCCAACCTGAGGCGCCAAACGGCCAGCGACTTCGGACATCGGTGCCAACAATGGCAATCCGCCGGCGGCGTCGGTCACTGTTTCATAAGCAATCGCAGTACAGCCGCTGTCCAATAGGTCGTGGGTTTGATCGGGATCGGGCGCGAGGTGTAGGTAGGTGAACAGCAATTGACCCTCGCGCAGCATCTTACGCTCGACCGCCTGCGGCTCTTTCACTTTGACGATCATGTCGGCGGTCGCAAAGATCTCTTCTGCGGTGTCCAAAAGCGCAGCACCTGCCGCTTCATAGTCGGCGTCGCTGAATCCGGCCCCTGCGCCGGCGCCTTTTTGGATGACCACCTCGTGGCCATGGTTAACGGCTTCGCGGGCCGCGTCTGGGGTCATGCCAACCCGGAATTCCTGCGGTTTGATTTCTGTGGGGCATCCGATTTTCATGGGGTCGTCCTTTAGGTAAGCTTTCCGACAGTCTGGCCTCGGATTTGCAAGAAAGTGCTTCTTTTTTAGGCAGAATAAAAACATGTAATTCGAAGAATCTTCGACTATAGGTGCCCAACGCGCAAGGAGGTTCGATATAATGGAACTTGATCAAACGGATCGTCGCATCCTGACGGTGCTTCAAAAACGCGGACGGATGTCGAATGCGGACTTGTCCGAAGAAGTAAACCTATCGGCATCCGCCTGTCACCGTCGTGTGCAGCGGCTGGAGAACGAGGGGGTCATTCGGGATTACGTAGCGCTTTTGGATTCACGAAAAATGCGTGTGCCGACCACGGTTTTTGTCGAAATTACCTTATCGGGGCAGGCAGACGAGCTGCTTGAGGGTTTTGAAAAGGCCGTGGCGCGCATTCCGGACGTTCTGGAATGTCATCTGATGGCAGGCACGGCGGATTATCTGTTGAAAGTCGTGGCCGAAAATACCGAAGATTTCGCCCGCATTCACCGTCAGTATCTGGCCCGTTTGCCCGGGGTTGCCCAGATGCAGAGTTCCTTTGCGCTGAGAACCGTGTTCAAGACAACGGCGCTGCCGGTCTGAGCACCGGTGCCCACAGGGCGTCAGTTCTATAGGGCTGCGATCTGGTCGCTGATCTGACGAAACACAGGGTCCTCTTGGCGCAGGCGTGACCAGATCAACGCGATGTCCGCGACGGCTTCGGGGGACGACACGGGCCGTGTCTGCAACGGGCAGCCGTCATAGCTGGTATCCGTGGTCGGGCAGGTATAGCTGAGCCCGACCCCCATGCCATGCGCCGCAAGGGAGCGCATGGATTCCAATGATGCGGCCCGAATGGCAATATTCGGCGACAGGCCCAAACGCTCAAAGATGCGTTTCACGAAACTCTCGGACAGTCCTTCGCTGGAAAGGATCAGCGGGTGATCCTCTAGCTGCTGCAACGTGATGTGGTCATTGCGGGTCAACGTGTGACCGTTGGACAAAAACACGGTCGGTGCGATGGAACGCAGGCTGCGCCGCTGAAACCTGTCGTCAAATCCCACGTCATAAGACAGCGCCAGATCAATGCGACCTTCGTTCAGATCCGTTGCAAGATTGGCAAACCCGCCTTCGCGACCCTGAAACGTGATGTCCGCAAAGCTGTTTTGCAGATGTTTCAGCGTCGGGGCCAGATACCAGGGGGCGATGTCGTCAAAACAGCCCAAGACGAACGTTCGTGATCGATCCACGCCGGTTTCGATGGATTGCGCCAGTGCAACCAGCCGTTGGGCCTCATTTATGAACCGATGGCCAAATGGGGTGATCTTGATTGCCGCGCCCTTGCGACGCACAAAGATCGGCTGGCCAAGCGTGTCCTCGACCCGAGAGATTGCGACGGACAAGGACGGCTGCGAGACATTCAGCTTGGCTGCGGCGTCGGTCAGGCTGCCGGTCTGGGCGACGGCGAGAATATATTCATATTGGCGTAGGGTATTATATAGCATCAGTTTATTTATAGTATGAAATAATATTATTTGAAGCTATTTGCGCCCCCTCTTAGGCTGCCTTCAACACGGAGGATACAAATATGCATGCGCTGCTGACACAGAAGGATATCGACGCCTTTCAACGCGATGGCGTTGTCTTGGTAAAAGGGCTTTTCAAAGACTACGTCGACACGATCCGGGCGGGAATTGAACGCAATATGGCCGAGCCGGGCCCCTATGCGGCGGAAAACCTGAAGGATGGCGAGCGTGGCCGGTTCTTTGACGACTATTGCAACTGGACGCGTATTTCTGAATTCGAAGAGGTCATCCGCACATCGCCCGCCGCCGAAGTCGCCGCTGACCTGATGCAGTCCCAGACCGTGCAGGTGTTTCACGACCATGTTCTGGTGAAAGAGCCCAGCACGACCAAGCCGACCCCATGGCATCAGGATGGCCCTTACTATTTTGTAGATGGAATGCAGAACGTCAGTTTCTGGTCACCGATGGACCCTGTGAACGAAGCCAGCCTGCGGTGTGTTGCGGGCAGTCATGCTTGGGAGAAGCCGGTTTTGCCCACGCGCTGGCTGTCGGAAACCAATTTCTATCCCGAGGACGATGCCTATATGCCCGTGCCGGACCCCGATGCTGAGGGGATGGATATTCGGGAATGGCCTATGGAGCCCGGCGATGCGGTGGCTTTCAACTATGGCATTCTGCATGGCGCGCGGGGCAACACATCGACAACGCGCCGCCGCGCCTTTTCCCTGCGGTTGGTTGGGGATGATGCGCGTTATGTCGAGCGGCCCGGCCCGACATCACCGCCGTTTCCGGATCACGGCATGACTGCGGGGCAGGTTCTGAGAGAGGACTGGTTCCCAGTGATCTTTCAGCGCGAAACGCCCGGCGACTAAGCAATGCGTCGCCACTAACCCAGCCACGCGACCACGTGGCTGGGAGAGCTCAAGAGGTGCAAACGCCCTTTGCAGCCCTTCAAAGCAATCGTCGCCTAGTTCTGACGCTCACCCGTTTTTGCATCAAACAGATGAACTTTCTCGTCGGCAAAACTGAAGTGCAGCTCGTCGCCATTCATCACATTCGGTGGGGTTTCTAGCTTTACGATGAACTCGACCCCGTCCGCGGTTTTCATGTGAACCAGAGCAAGTTCGCCCAAGTTTTCAACGATCTCAAAGCGTGCTGAGAGTTTTGCGTCTGAGGCATCGCTTAGTTTCATATGCTCGGAGCGAATGCCTATGATCGTATCTGAGTCTGCCGACACACCCAGCGCTTGCAAGGCCTGTGCCGATAGGTTCGCGGGCGAGAAGAAATTCATCTTTGGGCTGCCGATGAACTGCGCAACGAATGTGTTTTGCGGCCGCTCGTACAGATCGATCGGTGATCCAACTTGTTCAATATGACCGCC
>NZ_CAXREH010000193.1:0-2682 GCF_964229375.1 Cognatishimia sp. | reverse complement strand
TACGCTGGGCATGGCCTATTCCACGCAACGTGGCTATGGCCGCACCCATGCTTTTGTGGGCGAGTTGCGCATCGGGGAAGTCGCCGTTGAAATGGACATTTCAGAATTGGGATTTGCCATTGAAATCGGCGAAGTGACCCTGACGGAATGCGAAACGGTGAACCAGTTTGTTGGCTCCAAATCCGAGCCACCCCAGTTCACGCGTGGTTATGGTCTGGTCTTTGGACAGAACGAACGCAAGTCGATCTCCATGTCATTGGTCGACCGCGCTTTGCGCTGGGAGGAATTTGACGAGGACAATGTCGGTGCGCCGTCTCAGGACGCGGAATTTGTGCTGTATCACGGCGACAACATTCAGGCGACGGGATTCCTTGAGCATATCAAGCTGCCGCACTACGTGGATTTCCAAGCCGAGCTAGAGCTGATCCGCAAGCTGCGCGCCGAGGCCGAAGGCCAGCGACAGGAGGCAGCGGAATGAGGTCAATCGCCGCCACAACCGCCATCCCCGGAGGCGCCGTCATGGCCTCCGCCACCGAACGAGCTGCCGCCGTCGCTGCACGGGTAATACGGAGAGGTCTGGGTCTGTCCATCAAGGCCGATCCAAACCCAAGTGCCGTCTTCGGTCTGGCGCAGGGTCTTAAACTTTCGGCGGTCTCGCAAAATGTCTCTGATGGCGACAATCAGCAAGAACCCAACCAAAACGCCAACGATGATCAATACTTCCAAGGCCGTCTCCTAAAATCAGGTGATAGAAAAAATGTCTGATTACAACTTTGCATATCTCGACGAACAAACCAAACGGATGATCCGTCGTGCTATCCTGAAAGGGCTCGCGATCCCGGGCTATCAGGTGCCTTTCGCCAGCCGCGAGATGCCCATGCCTTATGGTTGGGGCACGGGCGGCGTTCAGGTGTCTGCGGCGGCTTTGACGCCAGAGGACACGATGAAAGTCATCGATCAGGGCGCGGACGACACCACCAATGCTGTGTCGATCCGCAAGTTCTTTGAAAACACGGCGGGCGTTCAGACGACCACCGTGACCTCTGAGGCGACGATTATTCAGACCCGCCACCGCATCCCAGAGGAAGCGCTGAACGAAGATCAGATCATCGTCTATCAGGTGCCGATCCCAGAGCCTTTGCGGTTTCTTGAGCCGCGCGAAACCGAGACGCGCAAGATGCACGCGCTTGAGGAATATGGCCTGATGCACGTTAAGCTTTACGAGGACATCGCCAAGCACGGGCATATCGCGACCTCTTATGCCTATCCGGTTAAGATCGAAGACCGCTATGTGATGGATCCAAGCCCGATCCCCAAGTTTGACAACCCGAAGATGGAAATGGACGCGATCCAGCTGTTTGGGGCAGGGCGCGAGCAGCGGATTTACGCGTTGCCGCCACACACCAAGGTCGTCAGCCTGGATTTTGAGGACCACCCCTTTGAGGCCTCTAAGGCGGATGCAGCCTGCGACCTGTGCGGGGCCACACATACCTATCTGGACGAAGTCATCACCGATGATGCAGGCGGCAGAATGTTTGTCTGCTCGGACACGGATTATTGCGAAAGCCGCCGGGCTGCGGGCCATATCGGTGCAAAAGGAGTAGCCGCATGACACCTCTTCTAAGCGTCAAGGATGTCAGCAAGTATTACGGCAATCGTATCGGCTGTACGGGGGTTAACTTTGATCTTTATCCCGGCGAAGTCATGGGCATCGTTGGGGAATCCGGATCAGGGAAATCCACTCTGCTGAATTGTCTGGCAGGCCATCACAGCACCGATACGGGCGAGGTGATCTTTGACACGCGCACCGATGGGCCACGCGACACGCTGACCATGAGCGAGCCAGAGCGCCGGATGCTGGGCCGTACCGACTGGGCCTTTGTGCATCAACACGCACGGGACGGGTTGCGCATGGGCGTTTCGGCTGGTGGCAACGTGGGCGAACGCCTGATGGCCGTCGGGCAGCGTCACTATGGCGATATTCGCGCACAAGCCGTGGACTGGCTGGGGCGTGTGGAAATTGCCGAAGACCGGGTCGACGATCGCCCAACCGCCTTTTCGGGTGGCATGCAGCAACGTCTTCAGATCGCGCGCAACCTGGTCACGGGGCCGCGTCTGGTCTTCATGGACGAGCCGACGGGCGGTCTGGATGTGTCGGTTCAGGCGCGTCTTTTGGATCTGTTACGCGGGCTTGTGCGGGATCTTGGTCTGTCGGCCATTATCGTCACCCACGATCTTGCGGTTGTGCGCCTGTTGGCGGACCGGCTGATGGTGATGAAGTCCGGCCATGTGGTGGAAACCGGCCTGACCGATCAGGTGCTGGATGATCCGCAACATGGCTATACGCAGCTTCTCGTAAGCTCTGTTTTGCAGGTGTAAGACAATGATTGAACTCACAAATGTATCGAAAACCTTCACCTTGCATAACCAAGGCGGAGCCGTGCTCGAGGTTATGCGCGGGGCCACTCTGACCGTGCCTGCTGGCGACTGTGTTGCGCTGACAGGGGTGTCTGGCGCGGGCAAGTCCACATTGATGCGGATCATCTATGGCAACTATCTCGCAGCTGGCGGCTCTGTGGTCGTGGGCGGCGTAGATGTTACCCAAGCCGAGCCGCGTGACATCTTGCGTCTGCGCCGCGAAGTGCTGGGCTATGTCAGCCAGTTCTTGCGGGTTGTGCCACG
>NZ_CAXREH010000192.1:0-50672 GCF_964229375.1 Cognatishimia sp. | reverse complement strand
TCATAAGAAAACTGATAGGCCATGTCTGACGCTCGCAAATCAAACCGGATCCGACGCCTCAAATATATCGAGGCGTTTTCGGCCGTCGTGTCCACCGGCTCCATTTCTGCAGCCGCGCGGCAGCTGGGCGTGTCTCAGCCTGCCGTCAGCCATTTGATCAAAAATCTGGAGCAGGCCGTCGGCGCGCCCTTGTTTGTGCGCCGAAACGGCGCGATCTTTCCCACCGCGCGGGCCGAAAACCTGCGCGAAGACGCAATCGAGCTGCTGGCGCGGCTGGACCGGTTTCAGACCCAGCTGAATTATCGCGAAACCCAGATCCTGAACACCATTCGCATCACGGCGACGCTCAGTATCACCAACGAAATCCTGCCGCATGTGATTTCGGAAATCCACGCGCAGCACCCCGAAGCCAAATTCTATGTCAGCTCGATCCCACTGACAGCCATGATCGACTCGCTGACCCAAAGCCACGTCGACTTTGCCTTTCACACCCGCCCGCTTGAACACCCCCAGATCCGCAACGAAGTTCTGACCCGTGTCAGGCAAGTTGCCGTAATGCCCAAGACGCATCCGCTGGCGGAAAAAGACGTGCTGGAAATCGACGACATCCGCGGCTGCAAACTGGTCGGGGCGACGCGCAATGACCCGTCCTATCGGTACTATTCAGAACTGTGGCAGCGCCACAAAGTCCCCGCGACCCAGGTGCTGCAATCCCCTTTCGCCAGCCTCTCGATGCAGATGGTGCACACCTTTCAGGCCCTGTCGTTCAACAACGAAATCATGGCCCGCTCGGCCTGTCTGAAAGATGACCGCCTGACATGGAAATTCGTCGACGGCATCGAGGAAACCACAACGTTCTTCCTCGCCCTTGCCGACTGGCAATACGGCGGCGAGACCCACAAACTGGTGGAAGACTGTTTTCGATCGTCACTGCAATAGACGGGGGGGTGTGGGATTCCCCGCGGGATCGTGCGTTGCGGCTGCTATTCCGCATCGAAAATGCCGGAAGGTTTCGCAGCAAGACTAATATCTAACCCGTCGCATCCAGAAACTCTCGCAAAAGCTATGAGTTTCACCACTTTCGTTTGAGCCACGACTGGAACAATGGTATCCGAGATCGTGAGTTAATTTGCAGGTGGATTTGAAATGAGTTTTTTGAAACGGATCGTTCTGACCACTATCCCTCACAAAACCTATGCGTCTTCTGACAAAGCACTCAAGTTGCCGGTATGTCAGACCCCGTTTCGCAAAGTTGCCAGAACTCTGTTTGCCTCAGCCGCTCTTTTATGCGGTTTGGGCACGACCGTTTCCGCACAAGAGGTCGACGCAAGTGAATCGCCTGCGCTTCCCTCTGTTGAAATCAAAACCCACCCATCGTGGATGATGTTTGACTATCAAATGTTGTCCGTAGCCGGCCTGCCCGACTTGGACCTGCTGGGCTATCATATCATGACACCTGTCAATGACTGGTTGTCGCTGGGCCTCGGCAGCTATGCGCCCGTTGCGATGGGCGAGTACGGTGGCTTTATGGCGTTTGGAGGATTGGCCCACGCGCAGGTCCCGATCTCGGACAAGATGTTCTTAACAGGCGGGCTTTCTTTCGGAGGCGGCGGCGGTGGCCGCAGTACCGCACAAAGCGTCGTGCTGTCTGGCACCGGCGGCTATGTCAAAGGCTATGCTGGGATCGGGTATGACTTTGGTCGGGTTTCTGCCGGCGTGAATATCTCACATTTCAAATTCATCAACTCGGCGATCGACAGCACTCAGGCAAATGTCTTTGCGCAAATTCCGATCGGGCATCAGGTTGGCCCATTTGGCCGCTATGGCGAAAACTTCAGCTTGCGCGGCCAAGACACCTTCAAGTTCCGCGCGCCCAGCATTCTGTCCGTCGGTTTGGACAACTTCAATCAGATCAACCCGACCGGCAGCTTTAAGGGTACCCTGCGCACAGTTGATGTCCAGTACACGCATTTCATGAACGACCGCGCATATTGGTTCTTTGCACCCGGTGTCGGGTATCAAGGACTGGCGACCTACAATCAGGTTCTCGCGGGTCTGGGTATGCGCTATTCCGTGTCCCCCCGGATCAACCTCTATGGCCAGCTAGGCCTTGGGTCAGGTGGCTATGCACCAGCTTTGATCGATACGGGAACTGGATTGTTGGTTTATCCAAAAGCGTCTGCGGAATTCAAACTGTCAGATCGTATCGGCATCGCTTTGACGTCGGGCTATATTATGGCCCCGGACGGGACCTCTCGAAATATGACCTATGGACTGGCATTGAACACACATTTCGGGTCAACCCAACCAGACGGTCAAACCCCGACAGAAGGTCGTTATCAGGGCTATCGATTCAGCGCCGTGAACGAGACAAAACTGTCATCTGCTTATGCAGGCGTTGATCGCGGTCAGCTAAATCTGTTGGCGGGTCAAATTGATTTCATTGCAGGTGACTATCTTTACGTACCCTTGCGCGGCGCCATTTCCTATGAGGCCTATAAAACCTTTCCGGGGTATGGCGAAGTGACTGCCGGTATCGGCCTTAACAGCAAGTACAGCGCAGACAAGCCTCTTCAGGTATTTGGATCGCTGCAAGGCGGGGTGAATGTCGAAGGTTTGATTGTACGAGGTGCCCTCGGGGTGAACTATGGACTATCCGAAGATCTGGCCCTGCGCGCCGCGGCAAGCCAAACCTTTGGACAGGACGGTTACCGCTCTAGCAACATCGAACTTGGCGTTACCTATCGCTTCTCACGCTTCACGTTCTAGACCGCTGCTAACCCTTCGCGCCCTGCCCCCGCGCATAGACGTCGTCATAACGAATGATGTCGTCTTCACCGAAATAGCTGCCGGTTTGCACTTCAATCAGGGTCATCGGTAACTTGCCAGGGTTCTCCATACGGTGAACTGCGCCCAGAGGGATATAGACCGACTCATTCTCGCTCACCAATTTGACCTCATCGTCGATGGTAACTTTAGCGGTGCCTTCGACGACGATCCAATGTTCTGACCGATGGTGGTGGCTTTGCAATGACAAGGCCGCGCCAGGGTTTACGACGATGCGTTTCACCTGAAAGCGGGTGCCGATGACAAGGCTTTCGTACCAACCCCAGGGGCGATAATCGCGGGGCAGAGTCTCGGCCTGAGACGCGCCCTTGGCTTTCAGCTCGGCAACCGCTTTCTTGACGTCCTGCGCGCGGTCCTTGTGAGCGATCATCACCGCGTCGGGCATGGCAACCGCGACGATATCTTTCAGACCAATTCCGACTATCTCTTGCGCCTCAGACGTGGCGTGCAGCAGCGTATCGGAACAGTCAATCGAAGTCGCTGGGCCATTCAGAACGGTCCCGCTCTCGTCGCCTTCGTTCTCGCGCCAGACTGCGTGCCAGTCGCCAAGGTCCGACCAAGCCCCCCCATAGGGCACGACCGTCAAATTGTCCGCGCGTTCCATGACGGCGTAGTCGATGGAAATGTCTTCGCATTCTTCCCATGCCGCGGGGTCGAGCTTGGTGAAGGCCAGATCTTTTGCAGCGGCGTCAAAAGCCATCTTCACAGCTGCCAGCGTGTCTGGCGCGTGGGTTCTAAAGGCGTCAAGAATTGTTGTGGTGGAAAACAGAAAGATGCCGGCATTCCAAAGATGCATATTGCCCGCCAGCAACGCGTGGGCTTTGGCTGCATCCGGCTTTTCGACAAAGCTTTTAAGCTGTTGTGGCACCGGTGAAAATTCAGCATCTGGCTGGTCGCTCAGCTCAAGCCACCCATAGCCAGTTTCGGCACGATCAGGTTTGATACCAAATGTCACCAGCTGGCCCGATTCCGCAGCACCAGTCGCGGCTTGGACCGCATCGCGAAATCGCTCGGGATCCGGGATCACGTGATCAGATGGCGCAACAAGCATGAGGGCGCCCGTCTCTCTCGCTTCCAAAGAGATCGCTGCGGCACAGATCGCAGCAGCAGTATTGCGCGCAGACGGTTCGATCAACACCTCTGCTGGAACGATTTCCAGCGCGGCGAGCTGCTCGAGCACGACAAAACGGAAATCGGAACCCGTAACGATGGCCGGCGCAAAGAACCCGTCACCGGACAGGCGCCGCGCAGAAGCTTGAAACAAGCTTTCGTCGCCAACAAGATCCGTGAATTGCTTGGGGTAAGACTTGCGCGACAGCGGCCATAGCCGCGTGCCCGAGCCACCACAGAGCAGAATTGGGTGAATAATTTGCGACATGGACCTGCCTTAATATTTTACTGACGACCTGTAAGCCATGTGTAGCGCGCGTCGGCGACAGACCCAAATCCTATTTCCCGTAGTACGACAGATACCAATCAACAAATTGCTGAACGCCCTCTTTGACATCCGTCTGCGGAGCGTAACCGGTCAATGACTTTAACAGATCTGCATTGGCCCAGGTCGCCTGCACATCACCGGGTTGAATGTCCATGTAGTTGCGAATGGCTTTTTGGCCCAAGGCATCTTCAATGGCTTCCACAAAGTCCAGCAATCGCACCTTGTCTGAATTGCCGATATTCACAACCCGATGCGGCGCGACCGGCGACAAGCTATCGCCCACAGCGACCTGCGCCGCAGAAGGCGGCCGCACAGGAGGTGTTTCAATCAAAAGTGCAATGGCACGCACCAAATCGTCTACGTAGGTAAAATCCCGAAACATGTCGCCGTGGTTGAAAATACCGATCGGGACGCCGTCGCGTATGTTCTGGGTGAACTTGAAATAGGCCATATCAGGCCGCCCCCAAGGCCCATAGACCGTGAAAAAACGAAACATCGTGGTCGGCAAATTCCAAAGATGTGCATAGGAATGCGCCATCACCTCATTGGCTTTTTTCGTCGCCGCGTAAATGGTCAGCTGGTGGTCAGATTTATGTGTCTCGGCGTAGGGCATCACCTGGTTTGCCCCATAATCAGAACTGGTTGACGCCATTAAAAGATGCGCAACGCCATGTTGCCGTGCGATTTCCATGACGTTGAACGTTCCGACAATATTGCTGTCGATATAAGCACGAGGGTTTTCAAGACTATAGCGAACCCCCGCCTGCGCCGCGAGGTGAACGATAACATCAGGCTTGAAAGTATTGGCCGCAGACGCAAGCGCCTCCATATCCTCAAGCATCGCCTCGGTTCTAAAGAACCGGTCATGCGCGCCCAGCATCCGGTGGCGCTCTTGCTTCAGAGAGACGTCGTAATAGTCCGTCATGCCATCAAAGCCGTGCACATCATGTCCTTGACGCAGCAATGCGTTGGCAAGGTGGTATCCGATGAAACCAGCCGTTCCGGTAATGAGAATTTTTGTCATTAAGTGATGACTTCTTTAATCAACAACATTGGTATCACCATAAGTAAGAACCAATGGTTTCACCATGACTTGATCTTTGGAAACGCCAAATTCCTTATGCAACCCGGTGATTGACGCAGCAATCAGTGCCCACGCTCAAATGCCGAGACCTTTACGTCGCGCACAGACCGATCTTCTGCCAAAGCCGCGGCCAATATACGCCCTTTGAAATGTGTTCCCACGTAGTCCGCCAAAAACCGCGTAGGGGCCAAAAGCGTCAGTACACCGTCAGCCACATCAACAAAGATCAATTGCGCAAACCAAGCGTCATAGATAGCCGGATCTTGCGCGCGCAAAGAAGCTGCTACACTGCCCCACAAACCAGCTTCGGGCATAACAGGTGCCTCGCGCCGCAAAGGCACCACATTGCCCCCCTGCCCTTCCGGTTCTGGCGCTCCAGTCAATCGCGCAGCAAAGTCCGGTCCGACCGCCTTCCAATACGGCATAGTTTCCCCAAGCACCGTCTCAAACATAATCCGGTGCTCCGCCACTCTGCCCCGCGCCGCAGGCACAGCGACCTCGATCCAGCCACGCGCGCGCAACTCTGCCATCTCGCGCTTGACCGTGCGCTCGGTCACACCCCACATGCGCGCGAGTTCTTTCTGGCCGACCGCAAAGACACCTTTGCGCCAATTGAACCTAGCGGTGATAAGTAAAGACAGTCTTAAGGCCAACCGGGCCTCGACAGCTTCGCCTTGCGAGGCCATAACCAGGAGCGCCGTGAGCACGTCATATTTTGCCGCGCCCGCGCTTGGCCCATTGAACGAGCCGATATTCTCTATGATCCCAGAATGCCCCATGGCACGGCCTGCTCCTGTGCGCGTCTTTTTGATGCGTCGATTCGTGATTGCTTGTGAGAGAGACTAGCAAAATGGTCCTGCTCTGACCATCCGTTCAAACGCTTTTCCCGATCTTGTCGAAATTAACGTTGGAACTGCAGCAGCTGTCAAGGATTCGATATTTTCGTCGCTGATCCTAAACCCAATTTCGAAAGAAATGGGTATGGTATTGGTATTGGGGGACGCTCAGGATGTCACCCCAAAGCGTCTTGATGTCCCCCCAAGATGCAGGGAACGTGATCCGCATGTCCCCCTAAGTTTGGTCACCAGATCAAGGCTAAGCTCCGAATCGCTTTGACGAAATTCGCCCCCTGCCCTGCTATGATACGCTTATTATTAGGCGCGCGGACGATCAGGTTAGCTTTACTTTACATTAAGAATAACAAACTCGACAAATGGCGCAAATTGCGCGTAAATGCGGAAAACGCAGAAATTAACGTCCGAGGCTTTCTTGTTAACTCATACAGACCTGCGCGAGCTGCAGACCAAATCGCTGAAACTCCAGAGCTGGATCCGCCAGCAGACCTTCTCTCCTGAGAACGAGAAGACCCTTCGGCGGTTCTCGTCCTGGGAAGTGTCCGAGCTGATCTTTGGCATGAACCAGTCGACCTTCCGGGGCAAGCTCGCTTCAGACCCCACCTTACCCGCGGGTAAGGTCGAACCGGATGGGCGGCAGCGCTGGTTTACTCTGGACGAGATCAACACGCTGCGTCGCCGCCTGAAGCCCCGCGGCAAGACACTGCAACCCAAGCGTCCCGGTGGCCGCGCCTTTCGCACCGCCATCGCCAACTTTAAGGGCGGTGCCGGCAAGTCTACCGTCGCTCTGCATATGGCACATGCTGCTGCGCTCGATGGCTATCGCGTCCTCTGTGTCGACTTTGACCCGCAAGCCACGCTCTCCCACTCCATGGGTCTCAACGACGTCAGTGAGGAACACACCGTTTGGGGCATAATGGCCCGTGACCTGATCCGCGAGACCGAGGCCCAAAACAACGCGCCCCGAGGGGCTGCAAGTGGCACCGCCCTTCCCCAGCGCCAAATCCCCTCCTCTATCACTGGCCTTGGCCTTCAGGATCTGCGCGTCGCGGATTTCATCCAGCCGACCAACTGGCCGACCATCGACCTGATCCCCTCTTGCGCCAACGCGGCCTTCGTCGAGTTCGCCTCGGCTCAATACCGCCACCTGAACCCCGAATGGTCGTTCTTCGCCGCCATGTCGCGCTTCCTCGACCAGCTGCCCGAAGACCAATGGGACCTGATCTTCTTCGACTGCCCTCCCGCCATCGGCTACCAATCCATGAACGCAGTCTTCGCCGCCGACATGCTCTACATCCCCTCTGGCCCCGGCTACTGGGAATATGACTCCACAACCTCTTTCATCGGCCAGCTGTCGGAAGCACTCGAAGACCTCGCCCATGGGTTCGAAGGAACCTTATCCGCGGATAAGGCTGAGCTGCCCAAGGTCTTTCGCGACATCCGTTTCCTGCTGACCCGCTACGAGCCCGGCAATGATCTGC
This sequence comes from Cognatishimia sp., assembly GCF_964229375.1. Lineage (GTDB taxonomy): Bacteria > Pseudomonadota > Alphaproteobacteria > Rhodobacterales > Rhodobacteraceae > Cognatishimia. The sequence goes on along the minus strand of NZ_CAXREH010000192.1, from coordinate 42,968 downwards.
ACCGCGCTATGTTTGAAGCCTTTGGTAGGGTTTTCGAGGATACGCTTTGCGAGCACCCGATCGAGATGACCCGGGCGGTGGAACAATCCGGACGCTTCCTCAGCTCGATTTATGAAATGGACTACCGTGATATGACCCGCGAAACCTGGCGCCGTGCGCGGGCGAGTTTCGATAGGGCCTATGCGGAAATGAAAACAACGATGCTGCCGCATTGGGAGGCCATGGAGGCAGAGATGAGTGGCGATACCTTATCCGCGGATAAGGTTAAGGCCGGAGAAGGAGCTGATGCATGACCCGCAAACGCAGAATGTTTGAGATCGACATGCCAGTTGAGGCGGGCGCAGAGCCTCTCAAGGCGGCCTCCAAACCCGAAACCAAAAAGCCCGGCCGCAGCCCTATGGCCGCCGCGATCACCGAGAATGCCGAAGCGCTCACCGCGCGCAAATCCGCCGCCGAGGCGATCCGCGAGGAAAACGATGCGCTCGCCCATGAGTTCGTCGCCCTGCGCGAAGCGGGTCATGTGGTGCGTGAAATCCCGCTGGAGGATGTGCACACCTATATGCTCGTGCGCGACCGTATCCCCGGGGAAGATCTGGAGCTTGAGAGCCTTGTGACCAGTATCCGCGACCTCGGCCTCTCCAACCCCATCCGCGTCTTTGAACGCCCCGATGGCACCGGCTATGAGCTGGTGCAGGGCTTCCGCCGCCTGAGCGCCTATAAGACGCTCGCTGAGGCCGCAGAGGGGCAGGGGAGCTACGCCACAATCCCAGCCCTCATCCTGCCCGGCGAGACCGACATCGCAGGCCTCTACCGCCGCATGGTGGATGAAAACGTCATCCGCAAAGACCTGTCCTTTGCCGAGATGGCCCACGCCGCACAGAACTATGCAGCAGACCCCGCGACCGAGGCGAACGACCTGAGCAGCGCCGTGGCGGCTCTGTTCCAGTCCGCGGCCTATTCCAAGCGCAGCTACATCCGGTCATTCGCCATGCTGCTGGAGCGTCTGGAAGGCGTGTTGAACTACCCCACCGAAATCCCCCGAGCCTTGGGTGTGACACTGGCACGCGAGATGAAAGAGAACCCCGAGATCGCGGGCCGCATAAAGAAAGACCTCAAGGGGTGGGACAACCGCTCGATCAAAGACGAGCTCGACGTGTTGCGCCGCCACGCGGGTCTCGCAGATGTCGACAACCTCGCCGACGCGGAAACGCCCGTGGCCAAGCCGAAAGAGAAGGGCAGGGGGGCGAAGCCCAAAACCACATTCCACATCCGCTCCAGTGCCGGGCAAGTCAAATGCACCGCCGCTGTTGGGCGGCTTGAAATCAAAGTGGATCGGGATTTCAGTGCGATCGACCGGCGCAAGCTGGAAGCGGCGATTGCGTCGCTGGTGGATGGTCTGGCATGATCTTATCCGCGGATAAGGTCTATAAATGTGTTTTATTTCATGTATTTACGATTTCAAAGGGTAGGGCGGCTTAGATGAAGATTGTCATGATTGGGGCAGGTTATGTCGGCCTGGTGTCAGGTGTCTGTTTTTCAGATTTCGGGCACGAGGTGATTTGCGTCGATAAAGACCCTGCAAAAATAGACAGCCTTACCCGCGGGGAAGTGCCGATTTATGAGCCCGGACTGCAGGATCTGCTGGCCAAGAACATTGCTGCAGGTCGACTGAGCTTTTCGATGGATCTTGGGGATGCTCTGCAGGAGGCCGACGCTGTTTTCATCGCTGTGGGCACGCCCACGCGTCGCGGAGACGGGCACGCTGATCTGTCCTATGTGATGGCCGCAGCCGAAGAGATCGCACATCTTGCTCCCGATGGGATTGTGGTGGTGACGAAATCCACCGTGCCCGTTGGCACCAACCGTCAGGTCAAGCAAACGATTCGTAAAGCCAACCGCGACTTGGTGTTCGAGGTGGCGTCTAACCCCGAGTTCCTGCGCGAAGGGGCCGCGATCAAGGATTTCATGAACCCGGATCGTGTGGTTGTCGGCGTCCAAAATTCTCGCGCCGAAGAGGTCATGCGCGAGATCTATCGCCCATTGTACTTGCGTGAGTTCCCTGTGGTTGTGACCGACCTCGAGAGCGCCGAGCTGATTAAATACGCAGCGAACGCTTTTCTTGCGACCAAAGTGACGTTCATCAACGAGATGGCCGCGCTTTGCGAAAGGGTAGGGGCCGACGTCAAAGAAGTCGCCCGCGGCATGGGGCTAGACGGGCGCATCGGGAACAAGTTTCTGCACGCGGGGCCGGGCTATGGCGGGTCGTGTTTTCCAAAGGACACCAAAGCCCTGGCGCGGATCGGTCAGGAAAACGCCGTGCCGATGCAAATCACTGAGACGGTGATTTCTGTCAACGAAGTGGTGAAACAACGGCTGCTGGATCGCCTGTTGGACCTGTGTGATGGCTCATTCAAAGACAAAACGATTGGCGTGCTTGGCGTGACGTTCAAGCCGGAAACAGACGATATGAGGGATGCGCCCGCGCTAACGATCGTCCCAGCGCTGGTTGGGGCAGGGGCCAAGGTTAAGGTCTGTGACCCTGAAGGGCGTCGCGAAGGCGAAAACCTGCTTCCTGGGGTGACTTGGGTCGATGATCCCTATAAAGCTGCTGGGAGTGCGCACTTGCTTGTTCTGCTTACAGAATGGAACGAGTTTAGGGCGCTGAACCTGAAGAAGATTGTTCGCAAAATGTCAGATCCGGTGTTTGCCGACTTTCGCAATGTCTATAGTGCGAAAGAAGCCAAACAAGCCAAGTTCCGGGTCTATGCCTCGGTTGGGCGGGCAGATGTGAGCGTGGACTAAAGACGGACTAAAGCGGCGCTTATGGCGGGACTATTTAATCGGCTGTTTCAAGGTCGCAAAGCGCAAGAGAGAGCAGAGCCGGTACGGGTTGAAATGCCTCCTTTGGCGGTGGAGCGTCCCATTGCGATCATCGGAGATCTTCATGGATGCTACGAGCTGACACAGGGATTGCTGACCAAAATCCAGGGACTCGCACCAGACGCCGAATTGGTGTTCGTTGGTGACTATGTCGACCGCGGTGAAAACAGCGCCGAGGTGCTGAGGTTGCTGATGGACATGCCTGATGCTGTTTGTCTGAAGGGCAATCATGAACAGATGATGCTCGATTTTCTTGAGAACCCCGAAGAGAAGGGCGCTCGGTGGTTGCGCTATGGTGGGTTGCAAACGGTGGCGAGCTTTGGCTGCACGACGCCAGTGGATCAGTTACGCGCTCTACGGGATGAAGTTTTGGAAGCCATGGGCGACGACATGGTGCACTGGATGCAATACCTGCCGCTGATGCATATCAATGGCAATCTAAGCGTTGTGCACGCTGCTGCGCATCCAGAACATCCGATAACTGCCCAGGACGAAAACACTCTAATGTGGGGTCATCCGAAATTTGAACATATTGGGCGACAGGATGGCATTTGGGTCGCTCATGGGCATACAATTGTGCAAATCCCTACTGTTCAAAATGGCCGCATTGCTGTTGATACAGGCGCGTATGCCACAGGGAAGTTAACTGCGGCGATCATTCAAAAAACCGAGGTTGAGTTCTGTCAAATACGAGGGTAACTCAACCAAAAGTATTATTGTGGCGCTTTGAATTCTGATTTCAAAAAAATGCAGTTCGATGTATTTAGTGCCGAGTGAAGTTGGAGTTCTAAACGTTGTTGGTTAGAAATGAATCGCGCAACACCGGATTGATTGGGTCAATGGACCGTATCGATGACGACGAAATCGATCTGCTGGCTTTGCTGGGTACACTGTGGCGCGGCAAATTTCTGATCCTTGCCGTTGCCCTGATGACACTAGCGTTCGGTGTCTATTACGCGGTTGAAGTGGCAGAAGAGCGTTACACGTCATCAACCACGCTGACCGTGCAGAGCAACGACCCGAGCGTGATCGATATCGAAGCTGTCGTTCCCGGGCTGTCATCGGAAGATGAGGCCTTGAACACAGAGCTCGAAGTCCTGCGCTCGCGTGGCTTGCTGGAGCGTGTGGTTGCGGAATTGGACCTGACAAGTGATCCAGAGTTCAATGCAAGCCTGACGCCCGTGTCACCTGTTTCCGTTGGTGGGTTCTTCAATCTGATAAATGACTGGCGTGGTGTCGTGGACGTGCAGCCGACGGATGCCGAGATTCGCAATAGCGCGGTCAAAGCTCTTGGCGAACGCTTAAGCGCGAGCGTCAAGCGCGATACTTTTGTGATCACGCTGAACGTCACCAGCAATTCTGCGGAAAAATCGCAGTTGATCGCTAATACGATCGCAGAGATCTATCTCGAAGATCAGGTGCGTGTGAAATTTGATACGATGGATCAGGCTGTGACCTGGCTGTCTGCGCGCGTGGTTGAGCTCGAAGAAGAGCTTCAGACGCGGGATGATGCCTTAAAGGAGCAATCTGCAGCGGCGGATTTTGTGAATGCCGAAGGTCTTGAGCTTATGAACCGTCAGGTGCGCGAATTGCGTGAGCGGTTGATTGGCGAAGAAAATGACGCGTCTCAAGTCGTTGCGAATTTTGCGCAGTTGCAGAATGCGGTTGCGGCTCAACAAACAGACATGGTGTTGGACATCACCAAAGACCCCGCATTGGACCGGCTTAGTCGATCTGGGGTGACGGATCAGCTGTGGGCAGAGGGCAGCGCCTTTGAAGCGCGCGTGAGCGCGCTGGTTTCCAGAGCTCGCACAGATGTAACGCGTGCGCAGACTCAAGTTACGGCGCTCGAGAATTCCATTGCCGCAATGGAGGGACGTGTTACGGAACAAGCAGAGAAGCTATCGGAGCTTCAGCAAATGCGTCGTGAGCTGGATACCATCTCGATCCTCTATGAAACCTTTCTGACGCGCTTGAGAGAGACGACCATCCAGCAAGGTATTCAAACGGCAGACGCGCGTGTCCTTTCGATGGCGATTCCGGGCGAGAAGGTCGCACCTCGATCGTCGATGATTGCGGCTTTGAGTCTGGTTCTGGGTGCGATGCTAGGTATCGGCTTGGTTTTGCTGCGTGAAATGCGGCAGAATGGATACCGTTCTGCCGAAGAGTTGCAGGACGCAACGGGCATCACTGTTATTGGCCAAATTCCATTGTTCCCCGTTGCCGCCCGTGCCGACATGATCGGCTATATTAAGGACAAGCCAACATCGGCGGCGGTCGAGGCTGTCAGGAATCTCCGCACCTCAATCCTATTGTCTGACGTAGATCAACAGCCCACGGTGATCATGTCGACATCGACTGTTCCGGGCGAAGGGAAGACCACGCAATCTGTGTCCTTGGCACAAAACCTGTCGGGCCTTGGCAAGAAAGTGCTGCTTGTAGAAGGGGACATCCGGCGTCGTACCTTGGATGAATACTTTAAGCAGGACGCGGGTGAGCATGGTATCGTATCCGTGATTTCCGGCTCTGTTCCATTGGCGGACGCCGTGTTCCATAGCGATCGATTGGGCGCAGATGTCTTGATTGGTGAGAAAAGCACGAACAACGCAGCTGATGTGTTCTCTTCTAAGAAATTTGCGGAATTTGTTGAGGAAGTACGCAAGGCCTATGACTTTGTCATCATCGATACGCCTCCGGTTCTTGTGGTGCCTGATGCGCGGGTCATCGGCCAGCACTGCGACGCGATCATTTATAGCGTGAAGTGGGATTCCACCCAGAAAAGCCAGGTAATTGCCGGATTGAATGAACTGCGGGCGGTGAATTTGAATATTGCAGGTCTGGTATTGGCGCAGATCAATCCTAGGGGCATGAAGCGCTATGGCTATGGTGGGAACTACGGCGCGTATTCGACCTATGGCAAGGGCTACTACGACGCCTGAGTTCTGTGTCGGACATAGCGTGTCACCGTAACCCCGATAGCGCCGCCGCTTATCGCGCCAAGTGAATTTGCGACGAAATCCAAGAGTTCATTTTGGCGACTGAATGTGGGCTGAATGAGTTCGATCAAGGTGCCATAGAGAATTGCGCTTACCGTATAAAAGGCGATCGACTTAGGCCGCAAGATGGCTGCGGTAAGCACCAATACTAGATAGGCCGTGAAGTGAGCGACTTTGTCGCTCCCAGCGGGTGTGGCTGTTGGCAAATGGACGGAATACAGCGAAAAAAATGCGATGGTTGCCGCCAGTGTGACTACGGTAAGAAATTTAAAATATTTCACAAAATTCACCAAAAATAAGGGCGCCTTTTGCAGAGGCGCCCCGGTTTCTTTGAGCCCAACTTGGTGCTTATAGCAGTTTTTGTGCGGCGTGTCCCTATTGAGACACGCTTGCCGCTGTCACGTTGATGAGAGCTGGGAAGGCTTGTGCCAGCGCGCGGCCCCATACCGTAATCGGCTGTTCCTGGACAAAGACAATATCGTCTGGCCGCATTTCAAATTTGGTTGCGACAGTTAGGTTCACAACGTTGCGGGCGTCCAAATGATAGGCCGTGAGAGTTTTGCCGTTGCCTTGGCGCAGAACATAGATCTGCGCAGGGTCGCCGGTCGATGTGGGTAGGCCACCGCCCTCGAACATCACGTCAGCCAGACTTGCTTTGGTCTCAAACGGCAGGGGAACGCGCGCCTGTTGGCTGACTTCGCCAGCCAGGTAGACATAGTCGCGCTCGATGGCACCGGCCTCGAGCTTGGCTTCAAAATTGGTGCGCTGCTCGGCAAGCTCGGTGCGGCGCAGATTGATTTCGGTGCCCAGTTCAGCAAGGGCTGCATTGCGGGCTGACTGACGAAGGCCAATGGCTTCGATCTGTTGCCGATAATACTCTTGTGCCTTGGTGAGATCATACGTGCCGTCTACATAAACCGAGTCACCGTCGATCAACATGATTTTACGAACGTTGGGGCGTGTGAAATAAGCCTCGAGGGGGATCTGATAGAGGTTCCCGTCGCGGTAGATGCGGATGGACCCGAAGTCCTGACTTTCAAGCGTAATGCCGCCGGCGGTCGTAATTGCTTCGTCAAGCCGCAAAGGGTTCAGAGAGATCGGAACCAAAGCCGAGCTTTTGACGGCACCGCCAATGGATACACGTTTGGAATTGAACTCGGCGATCTCGAGGCTGAATTCTGGGTCGAGCTGATTTTGCACCAACCGTTGGAACAGGCGTTCTTCGGCGACCTCGAGTGTTAGGCCTTCTACGGGGACAGCGCCAACCTCGGGAATCGCTATGGCCCCATCGTCACGGACCGTGAAGGTTTGACGCTGACTCTGAGCTGTGGCGAGGCCTGTCGCCGCTTCGATTGGCAGAGACCCGCTTGCCCGAGTTGCAAAAAGTACAACATCGCCGACACCGATTGTGTAGGTTTCTGGCTCTACCTCAGGTGGAAGGTTTAATGTCAATGATCCCGGAGCGGGACGAGTCGGAACTTCTGGCGCGTCAGGAATAGAGCCAATCCCTTGAAACCGTCCGCCCTGACCGGCCGTCTGCGAAAATGCGCGGGGCAGGCGTTTGGGCACGTAGCGACTCGAATTCGCGCGCGATACAACATCTGGTGTGAGAGATACGACGTTTACGTCATAAGCTGTGTCTTCTGCTGAAACACGCGGACTTGTGTAGGTCACCCCACATCCCGAAGTCAGTGCAAGTGTGAGCGCGATGGCAGTCGAGCGCAGAAGGTTCATTTGAAATAGTCCCGGGTCAATTTAGTTGGGTTTGGTGTTATCCTAATTCGAAACAGTCGGCTACAACCAATGATATTGTTTGGGAAATTTGCTGCTGTGAATTGGCATTAGTCTGACAAAATTGGAACAGTATGGAATGCCGGAATTGTGCAAGTCGCCTTTATTTTGCGAGGTGAAATTGTTATACATAGGTTACACACGCCATCTATAGTTTTTTAGTAAGCTTTTTTATTTTGGGGGCCAAATGTTTGTTTTTGCTAGCGCTACATTTTTGTGGCCACTGTTTCTTTTCGTCTTTTGCGTGATCTTTCTTGAAGCCTCTAGCCGAGCACGCCTTACGGCTGTATTGACGTTGGACGACAGCGGGAAATGAATTGATGTTTGAAAATCTTCTCCAAATTCTTTTTCGCTTAGATAGGACCACCAAACGGTTGGTTCAGGTCTTGGCCGATGCAGTCATGATCGTCATCGCGTTTGCGCTGTCTATGGTTCTGCGTCTCGACAGTTTTGACGCCCTGTACAATCCTACCCCTTGGCTTGTTTTGGCTTTTGTACTGCCAATTACCATCGGCGTGTTTGCTGTGCTTGGGCACTATCGCGCCATTGTAAGATTTGTCTCGACCAAGGCGATCAGGATTGTCGCTGCAGGTGCGGGGATCTCGGCTTTGACCATGCTGATTGCATCCCAGGCGTTTGACCTGGCTGTTCCTCGTTCAGTTCCGTTCATCTATTTTTTGATGCTGACCCTGATGTCAGGCGGTGCGCGTGTGACCATGCGTGTGTTGCATACATCGTCGCGACAGGATCATCGGAAAAAAGTCGCGATTTACGGTGCGGGTGAATCCGGGCGGCAGTTGTTGAATGCGCTTTCCCGCAGTGGGGAATATAAGCCTGTGTTGTTGATTGATGACAACGAACGGCTGCAGGGTTTTGAAGTCGCGGGGCTTCGTGTGCAGTCTTTTGCCAAGGCATCGCGTTCTCTGGAACAGCTTGGCGTTCAGGCCATTCTTTTGGCTATGCCCAGTGCGTCGCGCAAGATCCGCAAGAATATCATTGGTCAGCTGGAACAGTTCCCAGTCGAAGTGATGACTTTGCCTGGCATGGTTGATCTGATCGAAGGCAAAGCCAGCGTCAGTGAGCTGCGCAATGTGTCTATCGAAGAGTTGCTGGGGCGCGATCCGGTGCCGCCACAACCTGAATTGATGGCCAAAAATATTCGCGATCAAGTGGTCTTGGTGTCCGGCGCCGGTGGCTCGATTGGTGGCGAGCTGTGTCGTCAGATCGTCAAGCAGCAGCCGAAGAAACTTGTCCTTTTGGATGTTTCGGAATTCGCGCTTTATACCATTCATGATGAACTGATGGAGTATTGTCGGAGAGAAGGCTGTGGGGACACGCTGCTGTTCCCGACCATTTGCTCTGTCCAGAATGAAAAGCGTGTCTCGGCAATCATTGAGGCTTTCAACGTCGATACAATTTACCATGCCGCGGCCTACAAACATGTTCCGTTGGTCGAGCAAAACGTGGTCGAAGGCCTTCGTAATAATGTCTTTGGGACGATGACGATTGCGCAAGCTGCCGTGCGACACGGGGTGAAATCATTTACTTTGATTTCCACGGATAAGGCGGTGCGCCCAACCAACTTTATGGGTGCCTCAAAACGGCTTGCCGAGCTGGTCTGCCAAGCAATGGCGTCTGGTCAAAATGGGACCGTTTTCTCGATGGTGCGTTTCGGCAATGTGCTTGGGTCTTCGGGGTCTGTTATTCCGCGGTTCAAGAAGCAGATTGAGGACGGTGGCCCGATCACGGTCACGCATAAGGACATCAATCGATACTTCATGACAATTCCCGAGGCGGCACAGCTTGTTATTCAAGCGGGATCGATGGCCGAAGGTGGCGATGTTTTCGTACTGGATATGGGCGAGCCTGTTCGCATTCTTGATCTGGCACAAAAAATGGTGCGCCTGCATGGGTTGACGCCCTTCATGGAAGATGAGGGCGGCTCGGGTGATGTTGGTATTAAGGTTACCGGATTGCGTCCCGGCGAGAAGCTGTTTGAAGAATTGCTGATTGGCAATTCACCCATGCAGACCAGCCATTCCCGCATCATGCGTGCGCAGGAACTGAGTCTGTCGATGTCAGAGCTGACTATTCTGCTTGAAGACATTCTGAACCTTGCGACCAAGCGCGATCTTGTTCAGCTGAGGAAGCTGTTGGTTGCATCTTCCTTGGGCTTTCGGCCAACGTCTGAGATCGTCGATGTGGTCTTCTCGGAGCAGGATCAGACCAGCGAAAGCGAGGCTGAAAAGCCGGACTTGCGCGTGGTGGGTTTGGACTACGACTACAACCCAAAACGCATATTGGCGGAGTAGTACACTCAGCTGCGACCGCCCACGGAATGTCCGTCAACTCGCGGTGTTGTCGGGGTCTAGCAAGGCGAGCAAATCCAACAGCTGCTCGTATTGAGCTTCGCCCAGGGTCGCTTTGAACTGGGCTACGATTTGGCTGGCTTGGTCCATGTTGTCGTCGATGATTGTCACACCGGCCGGGGTGATCTCGATCATTTGACGGCGCCGGTCGTGTTCGTCCCGCGTCTGGGTCAGAAGACCTTTCTTGCGCATGGTTTGGGTGATCCGGGTGAGGCTGGGGAACAGCAGACTGGCGCGGTCGGCCAATGTGGTTGAATCCATCGGCCCATGTTCTTTCAACACACGCAGAACGCGCCATTGTTGTTCGGTGATCCCGGTTTCTGACAGCATCTCGCGGATCGGGGCCATGACCCCTTCGCGCGCGCGGATCAGAGAGATCGGAAGAGATCGTGCGGTTGTCGGGAGCTTTGACATGCCTGTATTCTCTTTTTTGAGTGCCACAGCGAATTTGTACCCTACTATCCAATTCCGTGTTGACATAACAAGTACCGGCAATTTAACATGACAACAATTAACATGTTAAGGAATATGCATGCCGCACATCCATATCGACTATTCTGGCAACCTTGAGGCCACCCTTGACATGGCTGCCTTCTGCGACGCGATCCGTGCAGAAGCGGTTCAGATTGATGCCTTGCCGATGCCGGGAATTCGCGTGCGGGCCATTCGTGTCGATCATTATTCCATAGCAGATGGCGACCCAAAACATGGGTTCATTGATATCTCGCTGCGCCTGCGCGAAGGGCGACCTAAGGATGTCAAGCAAGACGCCATCCAAAGACTATTTGAGGCCGCCAAAGCCTTTATCGCGCCGGCCATGGCCGAGGCCTCGATCGCGTTGTCGGCAGAAGTACGAGACATCGATGCAGAGATGTCGCCGAAATTTGGCAATATCCGAGATCACCTGGGGGACTGAACATGAGCGTTCTTGAGCAAAATATCGAAAAGCTGCAGGGGCTGCTGGCGCGGTTCCAAGAGGGGGGCATCAAAAACCGCATTGCGGGTGAAGATCGCGATGGGTCAGGGGGGCAGTTCGAAAACAGCTCTCCGGTCGACAAATCCCACATCTGTCAGGTGGCGCGGGGCGAGGCGGCTGATATCGATGCGGCTGCAACTGCGGCGTCGGATGCCTTTGCAGAGTGGCGCGATATGCCGGCGGTGCAACGACGCAAGATCCTGATTGCGATTGCCGAAGGGATCGAGGCGCGGGCCGAGGACATCGCGCTTTGTGAATGCTGGGATACTGGTCAGGCGCTGCGGTTCATGTCCAAGGCGGCCCTGCGTGGTGCCGAAAACTTCCGCTATTTCGCGGATCAGGTGATTCAGGCGCGTGATGGTCAGCATTTGCAGTCCCCGACCCTGATGAACATCACGACCCGTGTGCCCATTGGCCCAGTCGGTGTCATCACGCCCTGGAACACGCCGTTCATGTTGTCGACATGGAAAATCGCACCTGCTTTGGCGGCAGGCTGTACCGTGGTTCACAAACCTGCCGAGGCCTCGCCTTTGACCGCGCGTCTGTTGGTGGAGATTGCTGAAGAAGCAGGTTTGCCAGCGGGTGTTCTGAACATAGTGAACGGGTTTGGCGAAGACGCGGGCCGTGCGCTCTGTGAGCACCCCAAGATCAAGGCCATTGCATTTGTTGGCGAAAGCCGCACGGGCAGCCTGATCACCAAACAGGGTGCGGACACGCTGAAGCGCAATCACCTGGAGTTGGGTGGCAAGAACCCTGTTATCGTCTTTGACGATGCCGATCTGGAGCGCGCCTTGGATGCGGTGATCTTTATGATCTATTCGATCAACGGCGAGCGCTGCACGTCCTCGTCCCGCCTGTTGATCCAGGAGAGCATCAAGGATGATTTCGAAGCCAAGCTGATAGAGCGGGTGAACAATATCAAAGTGGGGCATCCTCTGGATCCCACCACTGAAATCGGTCCGCTGGTCACGCAAGAACACTATGACAAAGTGGTCTCTTATTTTGACATCGCCAAAGACGACGGCGCGACTATTGCGGCCGGGGGCGAGCCACTGGGGGATGAGGGCTATTTCGTGCGTCCGACGTTGTTCACTGGTGCAAACAACCAGATGCGTATTGCGCAGGAAGAGATCTTTGGCCCGGTTCTGACATCCATTCCTTTCAAGACCGAGGAAGAGGCTCTGTCGATTGCCAATGACACGCTCTATGGCCTGACAGGATATGTCTGGACCAATGATCTGACCCGTGCGCTGCGCTTTACCAACAAGCTTGAGGCCGGGATGATCTGGGTGAACTCTGAGAATGTGCGGCACCTGCCGACACCATTTGGCGGCGTCAAAGCCAGCGGTATTGGCCGCGACGGCGGGGACTGGTCGTTCGAGTTCTATATGGAGCAAAAGCACATCGGCTTTGCCACTGGCCAACATAAAATTTCGCGACTGGGGGTCCAATAACCCCGGTCGCCAGACCGCCGCATGTCTCAACTTTGGTCATGGCCGCGCCATGGCACCGGACAGACCAAAGTTCACACCCCGTTTGATAGGAGGATCCTATGCCCGTACCAGCCCCAAATCTTTACCCTGATTTCAACGTCATCCGGCTGAGCCACATCTGTTTGAATGTCAAAGACCTTGCCGCGTCCAGAAAGTTCTATGTCGATATTCTGGGCTTTCAGGTCACGGATGAGAACGACACGCATATCTATTTGCGCGCGATGGAAGAACGCGGTCATCACTGTGTGATTTTGCAGAAATCTGACGTTCCCGGCACGGTCGAGGTCATGGGGTTCAAAACCTTTGACGAGGCGGATCTGGACAAGGCTGAAGTCTATTTCAAATCCAAGGGTCGTCCGACGCAATGGGTAGAACGCCCCTATCAGGGTCGTACGTTGCTGACGTCTGACAACATGGGTATCCCGCTGGAGTTCTATCACAAGATGGATCGTCTGGAGCCCATCCATCAGAAATACGGGACTTATAGCGGCGTAAAGCCGTTGCGCATCGACCACTTCAACTGCTTCTCATCCAATGTGGATGAGGCTGTTGCCTTCTATTCCGATTTCGGCTTTCGCGTGACCGAATATACCGAGGATGAAGAAAGCAACCGAATCTGGGCTGCTTGGATGCACCGCAAAGGCGGCGTGCATGACATGGCCTTTACCAACGGCAATGGCCCGCGGATGCATCACGTGGCCTTCTGGGTGCCGACGCCTTTGAACATCATCGATCTGCTCGATATCATGTCGACCACCGGCTATGTGACCAACATCGAGCGCGGTCCGGGCCGTCATGGTATTTCCAACGCGTTCTTCCTGTATATCCTTGACCCAGACGGGCACCGGATCGAGATTTACTGCTCGGATTATCAGACGGTTGATCCGGATCTTGAGCCGATCAAATGGGACTTGCAAGACCCGCAACGTCAAACGCTCTGGGGGGCTCCTGCGCCTGAGAGCTGGTTTAAGCACGGCTCAAAATTCGTGGGGGTTGAGACGAAAGACTCAACAATCGAAGCCAGCCCAATCATCGCGCCGTAACCATGCAGACATTGAAAAACCCGTCGTTTCTGCGCGAGGCTGCCCCTGTGGGGTCTTCGCGACGTCAGGCAACCCCTGAGTGTTTGATCACTGTGACCAACCCCGCAACAGGAGAGATCTGATGCGCTATGCAACCTATAGCCACAAGGGTGAGACCTTTTATGGGGCCGTTACAGATGCAGGGATGATTGCCCTAAGTCCGGCCTTTCCTGAATGGCCAACCCTGTTGGACGTGATCCAGGCCGGAGCGCTGGATCAGCTGGAGGCCGCCGCCGCAGGCAAAGCTGTCACGCATACAGATTTTGACTATGAAATGGTGATGCCCAATGCTCCGCGTATTCTGTGCGTTGGCGTGAACTTTCCCGACCGCAATGCCGAATACAAAGACGGCACCGCGCAGCCGAAATATATGTCACTCTTCCCGCGCTTTGCCTCTGGTTTCACGGGTCATGGACGCCCGTTGATCCGCCCGCCGGAAAGCGAGGCGCTGGATTATGAAGGCGAGGTTGCCATCGTGATCGGCAAGGCTGGACGCCGGATTGCACAAGAGGACGCCTATGATCACATTGCGGCGCTGACCCTGTGTAATGAGGGCACGATCCGCGACTGGCTGCGCCATGCGAAATTCAATGTGACGCAAGGCAAGAACTGGGACAAATCAGGCGCAATTGGTCCTTGGCTGGTGCCCTTCACGGATGCCGCACAGCTGGATGAGGCCCGCATCATCACACGCGTGAACGGCGAAGTCCGTCAGGACGATGTCCTAAAACGCATGATGTTCCCGATCCGCCGCGAGATCGAGTATATCTCGACCTTTATGGAGCTGCAGCCGGGGGACATCATTGTCACCGGAACACCAACCGGAGCAGGGGCGCGGTTTGACCCGCCAAAATACCTGAAGCCCGGTGATATCGTCGAAGTAGAGGTCGAAGGGATCGGCACCCTGCGCAACACGATTGAGGATGAAGCGGTATGACTCCAGAGCAGCACGCCGCCGCCGCCGCCGCTCTGCTTGAGGCAGAAAAGACCCGTCAGCAGATCGGGCTTTTGACGCGCCGCTATCCCGAAATGGGGATGGATGACGCCTATGAGGTGCAAAACGCCATCTACCGCGCCAAACTGGCGGCAGGTCAGAAAGTGATCGGCTGGAAGATCGGCCTGACCTCGAAGGCGATGCAATATGCGCTGAACATCGACATCCCCGACAGCGGGATCCTGTTTGACGATATGGCGTTTGACAATGGCGCTGTGGTGCCTGCGGGTCGGTTCATTCAGCCGCGCGTGGAAGCCGAGATTGCCTTTGTCATGAAATCATCACTGGCCGGGGCCGATACCACCCGTGACGATGTGATCGCCGCAACTGATTATGTGGCTCCTTCGATCGAGATTTTGGACACGCGCATTCTGCGTCAGGATCCTGAAACTGGCGCGACCCGAAAGGTCTATGACACCATCAGTGACAATGCGGCCAATGCAGGCATCGTTCTGGGTGCCGAACAGCACGCGGTTGATGCCTTTGATCTACGTTGGGTCGGCGCGATGTGTTTCCGCAACGACGAGATCGAAGAGACGGGTCTGGGCGCCGGAGTTCTGAACGATCCTGTGGAAAGCGTTGTCTGGCTGGCGCGTCGCATGGCACAATACGGTCAAAGCATCGAAGCGGGGCAGGTCATTCTGTCTGGCAGTTTTATTCGCCCCGTTGAATGCCCGTCAGGGACGCATATTCATGCGGACTTCGGGAATTTCGGCACCGTCGACGTGCGGTTTGACTAAGGAGAGACCTATGCCCAGCCCAAAGAACCCCTTCAAAGCCGCGATCAAAGCGGGGACTCCGCAGATGGGATGCTGGCTGGGTTTGGCCGATCCCTATATCGCAGAAATCAGCGCGACGGCCGGATTTGACTGGCTGCTGGTTGACTCCGAGCACGCGCCGAATGATCTGCGGTCTATTCTGGCGCAGCTGCAAGTCTTGGCGGCCTATGACAGCCATGCCATTGTGCGCACGCCGATCGGTGAAACCTGGATGATCAAACAGCTGCTGGATGCCGGCGCGCAATCGCTGCTGATTCCGATGGTTGAAAGCGCGGAGCACGCGCGCGAGTTGGTGCGTGCCGTGACCTATCCTCCGCACGGGGTGCGCGGCGTTGGCTCTTCTTTGGCGCGTGCGTCCAAATTCTCGGCGATCCCAGACTACCTTCAGACCGCCGATGACGAGATCTGCCTGTTGGTTCAGGTGGAAAACCGCGCAGGTCTCGCGGCCCTGGATGACATCTTAGAGGTTGAGGGCGTTGATGGCGTCTTTATCGGCCCTGCTGACCTTGCTGCCGACATGGGCTTTATTGGCAATGCAGATGCGCCCGAAGTGAAGGCCGCGGTTTTGGATGCGATGGCACGGATCGTGAAATCCGGCAAGGCTGCGGGCATTCTGACGCTGCAACCGGACATGCAGAAGGCCTGCCTTGATCTTGGAGCAACTTTTGTGGCGACCGAGATCGACGTCACCTTGTTTGCCAAGGCGATCCGAGGTGCGGCGCAAAAGGCCAAGGCACTGGTCAGCGACTAGGGTCGCAACAGATGAATTGGGTGCTCCGGGCTGACGGGCCCGGCGCGTGTTATTGCGTCCCTTTGACGTTCGCGGCCGCCAAAGCTTCGCGCAGGGTGGTTTCATCCCCGATATGATTGGCAAGCACCAGAATAAGACGCGCGTTATAGGCGTGGCTTTCCTCTTCGGACATGCCCTCATGCGCGGCGATCAGGGCTTGGTAAAAGCTATCGGGTGCGTCGATATTCGGGGTCAGATTTAAGGACATTATGTTTCCTTTCCCAAAGCGCGCGCATGCGCTGCGTTGACGTTGCCCGCATCAAAAGTTGCCCAGCGAGCCACGATATGGTGATCGGGCCGAATAAGGTAGACCGCTCCAGACGCGTCCCCCAAATAGCGGTCTTTCAGCTCTGGCGACGGGGCGGGAACAGACACCACGGGCAAGTCGTCAAAGCCGTTGGCCTGCGCGACTTGGTCTCCGATCACCAACAGGGCGAAATCTGAGGGCAGGTGATCGAGCAAAAAGCCCTCTGCGACGGGCGCATCTGTGCATGAGGCACCGGGTCGCGTGCGCGGGGGGGCTGCCAGCTCGTCGGCGCCAAACAGCGGAAAGTCATCATACACACAAGGCATCGACAAACGCCCTGAATTCACCAACGGCCGGGCAAAATCATAGTGTTGCGCGAGGTCAAGGACGGCGTCCCGAAAGACCATGGAGACCCCGGATTTTGGGGTCATGAAGTCCGTTGAACGGGATGAATTCAGGATGTTCTCATCTGCCGCAAAGCCACGCTCGTGATTATAGCTGTCCAACAGCGTTTCAGGCGCGTCGCCTTGCAAATAGGCGTGCAGTTTCCACGCCAGATTTTCCGCATCCTGCATGCCAGAATTCGCGCCTCGCGCCCCGAACGGCGAAACCTGATGCGCGCTGTCGCCGGCAAAAAAGACGCGTCCATGGCGGAAATTCTGCATGCGGCGGCATTGGAATGTATAGATCGACGTCCAGTGCAGATCATACTCCGGCACTTCGCCGGTTTGAAAAGACAGCATGGCATCGACGCGCGCACGGATGCGGTCTGGGTCAAGTTCGGCCTGACGGTCGATGTCCCAGCCCAGCTGAAAGTCGATGCGCCAGATGTCGTCGGGTTGTTTGTGCAAGAGGGTGGATTGCGCTTCGGTGAACGGGGGGCGGAACCAGAACCAGCGTTCCGTCGGAAAATCAGCGCGCATTTCCACATCGGCGATCAGGAAGTTGTCTTCAAAGATGCGGCCATCAAACCCCAGACCTAGCATCGTGCGCAAAGGCGAACGCGCGCCATCACAGGCGATAAGCCAATCGGCTTCGATGACATAGGACTCGTCGGGTGTGTCCACAGAGACCACCACGTGATCGTCTTTGCTTTCAAGCGATGTCACACGGTTGAGACCGCGAATTTCGATCGGCGCGCCCTTGGTCTGTTCATCCAGAATGGCGTCGTGCAGGAAATGCTCGAAATAGGGCTGTTGCAGATTGATAAAGGCAGGATTGCGATGCCCGCCTTCGGGCAACAGGTTGAATTCGAAGAGCTTGTCGTCCTGGTTAAAGACTTTGCCGATGTTCCAGACAACACCCTTGTCGACCATTGTCTGTCCTGCTCCCAGACGATGGGCAATATCCAGCGTCCGCTTGGCAAAACAGATGGCTTTTGATCCAAGGCCCGGACCCTCGTGGTCATCCAACAGAAGCACCGGAGTGCCTTTGCGACCAAGGTCTAGCGCTGTTGCAAGGCCGACAGGCCCGCCGCCGACGATCAGAACAGGCACGCGTCTTTGTGGGCCCGTTTGATCGGCGTTGGCCTTGTATGGATACAAGGTGAATGCGGTGCTGTAGCGCGCTTGGACCATTTTCAAGCCTCCGTGGCAGTAAGATTACCCTTGCAGGGCGGACCACATCTCGAGGTCGCGTTTGTCGGTCCAGATGCGAGGATGCGCGATGCCGCGGGCCTCGTCATAGGCACGCGAGACGTTGAAGGGCAGGCAGTGCTCGTAAATCGCATAGTCGCTGAACTTGGGGTCACATGCGTCGCGCACGGCATCCCACGCGTCCTTCAGGCTGCCGCCTTTCATGGCGACTTTTGCGGCGGGCTCGTAGGTGCTTTTGACAAAGTCACGGGTGCTTTCGATGGCGCGATCTACGGCCTCTTTCCCGATCAGTGCGCCGCCGCGACCCGGTGCAATTGCGTCAACGTCATAGGCCTTGATGCGATCCAACGTGTTACCCCAATCGGCAAAATGGCCGTCGCCGCAATAGCAGGCCGAGTGGTCCTCGACGATATCGCCGGTGAACATGACGTTCTGATCCGGCACGTGGATCACCGCATCGCCCGCTGTATGGGCCCGGCCAATCTGTTTGATGTCGACGCGGCGTTTGCCAAGGTAAACCGTCATAGAGTCGCTGAAGGTCGTGGTGGGATAGGTGAGGCCGGGAATGCTCTCGTGTCCTTCAAACAGGCGCGGGAAGCGTTGGAATTCGCTGTCCCAGTCTTCTTGGCCGCGTTCGACAACCATCGATCTGGCTGCGTCTGACATGATGATCTGATCCACGCCATAGGCCGATGCCCCCAAAACGCGCACCGCGTGATAATGGGTCAGCACCAAATGGCTGATCGGCTTGTCCGTCACACTGCGCACTTTTTCGATGACTTTATTGGCCAGACGCGGGGTGGCTTGCGCCTCGACAATCATCACGCTTTTGTCGCCAATAATAACGCCAGAGTTCGGATCGCCTTCTGCGGTGAAAGCCCAGAGCCCATCGCCGATTTCGTCAAAGGTGATGGGTTTTTCGGTCATGTCGCCTTGGGAGGCAAAAGCTTTGGCCATTGGCTTTCCTTTTTGTTGATCGGGAGCGGGTGGCACCCGGCATCGCTCCTTCGGGAATATTGGTTGAAAATGTAACTAACAAGGTTCCTGTCGGGTCTTTCGCGGCTTTTTTGGCAGGGCAAATCGCGAGGTTTTTAAGCGCGCTCTCTCTTTCGAAAAAGTGGAACGGCGACATGGGGTGGGCGGATACTGCGCCAGAATCCATGAATTTAAGGCACGCGCACAACATCGATACGAAATGATACATTCGACTTCCTATCTATACTGCAGCGAACTCAGACACTGGACGAGAAAGGACACATAGCGATGCCCAAGTTTGATATTGTAGTTATAGGTGGCGGGAACGCTGGGTTTGGCGTCTCTGCCGTTGCGCATGAGGCCGGCAAGTCGATTGCGTTCATTGAAGAGCGCGATTTTGGCGGTACGTGCCCAAACCGCGGATGTACGCCAAAGAAAGTGCTGGTTGCGGCGGCACACAGCATGCATGAGATTTCCTTGGCCAAAACGCATGGTATTTCCGTTGGAACGCCAAAGCTTGACTGGGCAAAGCTGATCGAACGCAAAGACGATATGATCGGCTTTATTCCGGGTGCCATGAAGGGCGTGGCCGAAAAGCGCGGAACCGTCTTTGAGGGGCGTGCGAAATTCGTGGGGCCCAATACCGTTGAGGTCAACGGCAAACGCATCGAGGGCGAGAATATCGTGATTGCGACGGGTTCAAAGCCGCGCGCACTGCCCATTCCTGGGGCCGAACTGATGATTACATCAGACGAGGTGATGTCAGAGTCCGAGCTGCCCAAAGAGGTCGTCTTTATCGGCGGCGGTGTGATCGCGATGGAATTCAGCCATGTCTATGCCCACGCCGGAAGCAAGGTGACGATCTTAGAGGCGGCGCCTCAGCTGTTGCCACGTATCGATGCAGATGCGGTTGCCGCCATTCGTGGCCAATCAGAGCATCTGGGGATCGACGTGAAAACAGATGTACGCGTGCACGAAATCCACGAAGAAAACGGGCGTCTGACTGTCCTTTATACCCACGATGGCAAGACGCAGCAGATCGAGGCCGACCGTGTCGTCAACGGGGCAGGGCGTGTGGCCAATGTCGATGGGCTGGATCTGGCGGCGGCAAATGTCGCCCACGATGGTATCAAGATCGATGTGGATGAGTATTTGCGTTCGACATCCAACCCGGCGATTTGGGTGGCAGGCGATGCGCTGGTTCAGTCGCCTCAATTGTCACCGATTGCGACCCATGAGGGCCGTGTCGTTGGGCATAACATCGTGAACGGTGCGGAAAAAACGCCTGATTACCTGGCGTCGCCAAGTGCGGTTTACACGGTTCCCGCGCTCAGCACGGTTGGTCTGACAGAACAAGAGGCGCGGGATCAAGGGATCAATGTCAGAGTTTCGGTCAATGACATGACAGGGTGGTTCTCGTCCAAAAGCTATGGCGAGCCTGTGGCGTGGGCGAAAGTACTCATCGATGCGGACAGCGACAAAGTTGTCGGGGCGCATTTGGTCGGGCATCACGGTGAGGATTTGATCCATATCTTCGCCATGGCGATCCGCTTTGGCATCACGGCAAGCGAGCTGAAAGATATGCCAATGGCGTTCCCCACATTTGCGTCTGACAGCAAGAACCTCTTTTGATCCACGCGTAAGGGCCGCTGTCGCGGCGGCCCAAACAACGACAAAAGGCGGGGCCTGACAAGGGCCTCGCCTTTTTTCATGCTTGGATGTCAAAGATGCGTCTTAGAAGCCGTGCACTTTCTTGGCCCATTGGAACGCGATCAACGCGCCTTTGATCCGCGGCAACAGTGCCAGCGACAGCGCGATGGATCCAAGAGACACTGTCAGGGCCATGACCAAGGCAGTGGGCTCCCACAAAGACCAGATGATATGCAGTGCAAAGCCTGCCAAATGTCCAACGATCAGAATGGTGAAATAGGCCGGGCCATCATCGGCGCGGGCGCGGGAGAGATCCAGATCGCACACATCGCATGTTGGTTTCACCTTGAGATAGCGGTGAAGCGCGCGTCCCTCGCCACATCGTGGACATTTCATCATGAAGCCTCGGCGCAAAGCCGTGCGCAGGTTTCTGTCGTCTTGAAGTGCCGGATCACGCATGGGGTTTGCCTAGGTTGAGGGGATTTTGTGACGGTATGCACACGACAACAGCGCAGCCGTAGCTGCGCTGTCACCTAAGGCCTGTCAAGCTGCTGCGCGGATCTGGGCAACGGCTTCTTCAGTGGACCAAACGGCGTTCGCCATGTAGCGGAAGTTGATCAGAGCGGACAGATACCCGTCGCCCTCTGGAACTTTCGCCGCTGCGGTCGCGTCTTTGACAACGGCCACTTCGAACCCGTCCTCAAGCAGCTCACGCATGTGGGATTCGACACAGAGGTTGGCTGACATGCCGCCCAAAATCACCTGATCAACACCGGCTTTGCGCAGCTGCAGGCTTAGGTCGTTGGTGTCATTGCCATAGACCTTGTGCGGAGATGTCACGATGGTTTTGCCGTCATCGATGTACTGTTTGTACTGTGGCATCCAGTCTGCGCCGGAACCTTCGAATCCGTCCAGGTTCAGAGGGCCAGCGAGATCGAACATGCCGATGTTGTGCATCAGCTTTTCAAGCGCACCTTCGAATTTCCACGCGTGGTCGGTTGGGTAGTAATAGTGAGGCGATACCGCAGTGACGATGTCGACCTCTTTCGCGACCTTAAAGAGCGCTTCGATGTTGTCGACGGTGTTGTGCTGCTGAACGCTTGGGCCAATCACACCCCAGGTCACGCCCTCTGGGTGCAAAAAGTCGATCTGGGGATCGATGATCACGACAGCTGCACGGCTGAGGTCAAGCTTCATATCAGAAGGGGGCAGCGCAGGATTCTCTGGATCTGCGTAAGGATCATCTGCGGACATCGCTTGCGCAGGGGCTGCGCCCACAACCGCTGCCGCACCCGCAGCAGACGCCATCAATCCACCGCGTAGCGCGTCGCGTCGCGACAGCGATTGGTTTTTCAGGTCATCATCTTGGTTGTTCATAAATCCGTCTTTCCTAAAAGTTTCGGTAAGACAAACGTATGAAGGGCGATGTATCTTTTTGTATCGAATGTGTGCCATTCGAAAAAAGAGCGTATCATTTCGTATCGTGGTCGCCTAACTCATTGTGCATGAATTATGAACATGTTTTCGACCACCTTAACATTCTGCCCGAACCTTTTGCTGTATGCGAGCTGAACGGATCCAGCAATTTGGGCCTTGGGCAGGACACGACGGCCATCCTGCACTACGTCCTTTCCGGAGAGGGCGTACTAGAGCTGAAATCGTCGCCAGACATCCCGATCAAGCCTGGCAGTTTGATCCTGGTGCCTGCTCTGCAAACTCATACGCTGCGTAGCAAAACCGGGCGCAACGACCCCGTTCCGCAGTGCAAGCCAGCGGAATTACAGCTGCAGCATCTGTTGAAACCCTCGACGGATGAAAAAGCCGAAGGCCAACTTATCGCGCTCTGTGCCCACGTCCGCGTCGGGTTGCGCGGGGCCGAGAATGTGGTCGATTTGATCCGCAGTCCTTTGGTTGAGAACATCTGCGAAGAGAGCCCCCTTCACGCGACTTTGGCGGCCTTGCTGCATGAAATCAGCGCGCCAACAACAGGCAGCCGCGCCATGATACAGGCGCTTCTCACCCAGTGTATGATCGAGATTTTCCGGCGCAGACTGAACGATGACGACAGCGGGCTGAGGTGGATGGCGGCGCTGCGTGACCCGCAGGTCTGGGATGCGCTGCGTGTGATGCTGGATGCGCCCGGAGAGCCGCACACGGTGGAAAGTCTGGCGGAGCGGGTTGGCATGAGCCGCTCGACATTCGCCAACCGGTTTTCAGCGGCCTACGGCAGCGGGCCAATCGATCTGCTGCGAGATTTGCGACTGCGCAAGGCCGCGGTTCTGTTGCGAGACACCAAAACGCCCGTAAAACGCATCGCGGATATGGTCGGGTTTTCCAGCCGGACGGCCTTTAGCCGCCTGTTTGAACAACGGGTCGGCAAAAGCCCGCAGCAATTTCGAAAAGGCCAATCTGACAAAGACCGATAATTTAACCGGCATTTGGCTGCGACACTGATCGCCGCAATGCCTTTTAGGCACACAAATTGCCCCGCCTGATGTGCAGCGGGCAGAAAACAGCAAGGTGAAATAGATGACTATTCTCGTGTTTGGAAAAACAGATCAGATTGCATGTGAACTGGCCGAATTGGATCCCAGCGTGCGGTGTTTGGGGCGTGAGGATGCGGATCTGTCCGATCCACAAACCTGTGCAGACCTCGTGCGCAGGCTCGCGCCGAAAGCGGTGATCAATGTCGCGGGGTTTTCTTCGATTGATCGGGCGGAACTGAAGGAACGCCAGGCGGGCTTGATCAATGGCGTGGCTCCGGGGGCAATCGCGCTTGCCTGTGCGGATCTGGGTATTCCCTTTGTGCACCTGTCGAGCGATCAGGTTTTTGATGGCGCGGGCGATCAGCCCTTTACCCCTGATCACAGCCCCGCACCTCTGAGCGTCTACGGGCATTCCAAACGCTTGGGCGAACGCGCGGTGGCCGCTTCGGGCGCCGACTATGCGATTTTGCGGGTCTCGCGCGTGTTTTCAGCCCACGGGAAGAACTTCCTGAAATCCACCCTCGCGCTTTTTGATCAGCGCGACAGCCTTGAGATCGTAGACGATCAGATCGGCGGCCCAACCCCGGCTCGCGCCGTCGCCCAGGCTTGTCTTAACATCGCAAAACAGCTGAAAGCCTCACCGAAAAAGTCGGGCGTCTACCACTTGGCCGGTGCGCCGGATGTGTCCTGGAAAGCCTTCACTGAGGAGATTGCCGAAGCTGCGACAACCCAAGTGACGATTTCGGGTGTTCCAACGTCCAAATACCCAACAACCGCGCCGCGTCCTTTGAACGCGCGATTGGATTGCCTCTCGCTAGAGGCCGCATTTGGCATCACACGCCCCGATTGGAAACAAGCGGTGCATGAAGCGGTGTCAGAGCTTAGGTAGCGGGGGGATGCTGAGGGCGACGCAGTATATTAATTGCATAATACAGATTCTGCGTGATGCAAGCGTCGCTCCAAACACAGTCGAAACCTGATACGCAAGCGCGCTAGATCTGGTCTGACAGCGGCCCGACCGCGACTTCGGCATCGCCACAGAACACCCGCCAAACGTTACTCTGGAATCTTGTGCAACAAATGCTTGAGGATCTTGCCCGTCGCTGCGGCGGGCAGTTTCTCGGTCATGACGATGCGGGACGGGCGTTTGTAGGCGGCAAGGGTTCTGGACAGGCTCTCCAGTAACTCTTGTTCGGTTGGACGATCCTCGGCGGATACTTCGACATAGGCCCAAACCTTTTCATCGCCGTCAATCTGACGTCCGATGACAGCGGATTGGATGACTTTCGGATGATCGTTTAGCGCCGCTTCTACCTCTGGTGGGTAAACGTTAAACCCTCCGTGGATGATGAGCTCTTTTGACCGGCCTTTGATGTGCAGTTGCTTCTGCGCGTCATATGCCCCCAGATCACCGGTGCGCAGCCAGCCATCCTTGGTAAACGCCTCTGCGCTTGCCTCGGTGTTGCGGAAGTAGCCCTTCATCACGTTGGCCCCGCGCAGTTGCACCTCTCCGACATCGTCCTGACTGCCAGGCGCGGTGGTATCGATGCGTAATTCGACCCCGGGCAGCGGTGGACCGACCGAGATATCATCCGTGCTAGAGGTATGGCGGGTCAGGCAGATCCCTGCTGTGGCTTCGGTCATGCCATAGCCGTTTTGCAAAGGCAGGCCCAAGAACGCTTCGGTGCGGCGTTTCCAGTCGATATCCAATGGGGCCGCACCGGACGAGACATAGCGCAGTGCAGAATTGGGCAAACTGTCATAGCCTTTGGTGGCCGTGTAATGCATCAGCTTGGCCAGCATCTGTGGCACGGCAGACAGCGCAGTGATCCCCTCTTGCAGCGCCGTGTAAAGGCCCTGCGCGGTAAATCGTGGCTCGAGCCGGACCGAGGCGCCCGCGATGGTGCAGGCCATGACGACCGAGGCCAGACCAAAGACATGGCTGATGGGGAGAACACCGAAAACCTTGTCGTCGGGGCAAAGATCACGGGCATCGCGCGATGCAGCGCCAGCGAACATCAGGTTGTCATGGGTCAGCATAACCCCCTTGGGAACACCCGTTGTGCCTGTGGTGTAAAGGATCACGCCAACGTCTGACAGGTCGGGATCTGGATCGTTTTCCAACACTTTGCAATCCAGATTTCCATAGCTGCCCGAGATCGTCTCAGCTCCCAATCTGTCGGCATGCGCGGCAGCTTCGGACGAGACCTGTGATGTGGTCAGAACGGCCGCTGGTGTGGCGTGGGCGATCACTCGATCCACCTCTGCGTCTGAAAGACGGGCGTTGATGGGAATGGCGACGGCCCCGATGCGCGTCGCCGCAAAAATCACAGCGACGACGGGCGCGCAGTTTTCCAACAACATCAGAACCCTGTCACCAGGCAGAACACCGCGCGTTTTCAGCTCTGCTGCCAGATCGTCCGCAGCCTTTTCAAGATCTGCAAAGCTCCATTCGTGTCCCAGCGTATCTGTCAGGGCTGACGCAGTTGGTCGCGTCTGCGCCTGTGCGCTCAGGGCCTCGTTGATATTCATCATGCCACCTGCACTTTGGACATAGTTTGGTTCAACGCTGCGACAGCGTTTTGGGCCTGCTCTTCGATTTCGCGGACGATATCGGCCATCGGTTCAATGGCGCGGGTGAGGCCAAGTGCGTGCCCCGCTGACAAAAGCCCCTTTGACACATTTCCGGTCCGATACGCGTCGCGACCGATCTTGCCGGAGACAAGCGGCAAAAGCTCTTGAATTGTGACGTTGGGGTTCTCGGCCTCTAGCTGTGCGACGGCGGCGGTGGTGTCATTGGCAAGCGTGCGGACGGTGTTGCGAACGCTGTGCATGGTCAGCACTGTGTCACGTTCGGTGGCATTTGAAATGGCCGCTTTATAGTCCTCATGGGCGGGCAATTCTTCCGCGACCAGAAACCTTGTCCCCATCACCACACCTGCTGCCCCCATCGACAGTGCCGCGGCCAATTGCGCGCCGTGACCGACACCGCCGCCAATCAGGAAAGGGATCTGCAAGTCACGTCCTGCCATGGCGGCGTTCACAAAACTGCCCACCATATCCATACCCGGATGGCCGCCACATTCGGCCCCGACGATCGACACCATATCGACCCCCAGCGCCTCTGCCTTAAGCGCAAAGCGCACGGCGGGCACCTTGTGGATCACCGTCAGGCCCAGATCCTTGAGCAAGTCCATATAGGCCGCCGGGTTGCGGCCCGAGGTTTCGATCACGGTCACGCCTTCGCCCGCGATCAGGCGAAAGATGTCTTCGGTACGTTCCCCGGGGACAAGTTTCGGCAACATAGAGACGTTGACCCCAAAAGGTTTGCCATCACACAGCTGACGCGCCCGGGCGATTTCCGCGCGCAAGGCGTCGTCTTCTGGAAAAGAGGCCGCTGTGATGAACCCGATAATACCCGCATGCGCCGCGGCTGCGACATAGTCTGCGTTCGAGAGCCACATCAGCCCGCCCGCGATAATGGGCGTCTTGATTCCCAAGCGGCGCGTCAGTGGTGTTTCAAATGTCGCCATCAGACAAACCTCGCTTTGCGTTTCTCAAGAAAGGCGGAAATGCCTTCTTGGGCCTCGGGCCCGGCCTGCGCGGCGGCCATGTAATCAGCTTCACGTGCAAGGACTTGCTCCATCGACAGCGCATGCGCCTCACGCAAAAGGGTGCAAATCCGTTCCTGTGCAACGCGCGGCCCTTCAGACAGCTCTTGGTTCAACGCCCGGGCGGCGGTCATCGCCTCGCCCTCTGGAGTGAGCGTGTTAACAACGCCCAAGCTGTGCAGGCGTTCGGCGGTTTGAGGGCGTCCCAAAAGGCACATTTCTGATGCCAATTGCCGTGGCAGTGCTTCGGACAGTGACCCTGTCAGGCCTCCGTCTGGTGTCAGCCCGGCATTGACGTAGCGCGCGGCAAATTGCGCGCCTTTTGCCGCGATAAGAAAATCACAAGCCAGCGCAAGCGACAGACCCGCCCCGGCTGCGCCCCCCTCGACCGCCGCGATGGTTGGCACTGGGCACGCGCGGATCGCGCGCACAACCTCGTTGAGCAATTCGATTTTGGCGCGTCGTTCGGAATAGGGCAAAGTTGCGCGTTGTTTCAGCGTTTCCAGATCACCTCCGGCGCAGAAATACCCCTGCCCGGTCAAAACCAGCGCGCGTTTTTTCGCAGCCAGGGCCGCACCCTCAACTATTTTTTCGTAGAATTCTGGTGACAACGCGCCACGTTTCTCTGCGCGGTTAAAGACGATGATCGCATTGTCGGTTTCTTCGATCCTTGCGGTCATGACGTTGCTCCGCTTAGGTCAAGAAAGGCCGTAAGATGGTGGTCGGTATCCCCAAACCGATGGTCTGCCATGGTGATCCGTTTGGCCAGATCCCCCAGCGCGTATTCTTCGGTCATACCGATGCCGCCATGCATCTGAATGGCGTCCTCGGCCACCTGACGGCCCATGCGACCAATCAGATTTTTGCACGCAGCGATGTTGAGATCACGCTCGGCTGTATCGAAAGCCGCCGCCGCCATCAGCACTGCAGACCGCGCCTGCTCCACCGCCAGCATCATATCCGCCAACCGGTGTGCCAACGCCTGAAAGCTGCCAATCGGGCGGCCAAATTGCTGGCGCGTGGTAAGATATTCCCGCGTCATATGCGCGGCTTGCGCCATTGCGCCCAGGCAATCCGCCGATTGCGCAAGCGCTCCGGCGGCCCATGCGGTTTGCAAAGCGGGATAGGCCTCGGTTAGCACCGGAGTGGCTGACACTGAAGTAAAGCTCAGATCCGCGGCCTGCGCGCCATCTGCCGTGCGATATGGCGTTGAGGTCAGACCCGCGGCACCTGCGTCGACCTGATAAAGTCCGATGCCTGCCGCGTCGCCCGCAACACCGGAATGGCGGGCGGTCACAAGGATCTTGTCGGCTGTCATTGCGCCAACAACGACGGTCTTTTCGCCAGACAACGTGCCATCGAACCGTGTCTCGACCCAATCCAGATCATAGCGCGATGCGGCCTCGCCATGGGCCAGCGCATAACGTGTTTTGCCAGCGATCAGCGGCTTTAAATCCTGCTCCGCCGCGCGCAGAAGGATTCCCGGCAAAAGCCCCATATCAATCAGCGGTTCGGCTGCACAGGCGCGGCCATGCTCTTCGAAAACCACTGCGATATCGCGGCCCGTGCCGCCAAACCCGCCATGTGACTCAGGAAAACAGGCTCCGATGACGCCCAGATCTGCCAGCGCATCCCAGGTCTGTGTTTCCGCTGGACCGGACCAGAACCGGGCCAGCATATCTTGGAGCATGGTCTGCTCTTCGCTTAGATCGAACATGGCGTCAGTCCTTCAGGATCGCTTTGGAATAGATCTCGCGCTGAATCTCGTTAGAGCCGCCAAAGATCGACAATTTTCGATTGTTGAAATAGCTCGCCGCCACATGTCCTGCGTCCAGCGCATCAGGCAGCTCGGTGTTAGAGCCCGCAACAGCCTCAGACGCAAAGACCTGCGCCAAAGGCCCAACTGCGCGGCGGGCAAGGTCTGTGATCTCTTGCCGGATTTGGGTGCCCTTGATCTTCAGCAAGGAACTTTCAAGCCCCGGTGCCTGCCCCGCCGCAGCCTTTGAGACGATCCTGAGGTTGGTGACGGCCATGGCCATCAGGTCAATCTCGACCTGGGCCACACGCGCCGCAAAATACGGGTTATCGTTCAGCGTGCCATGCCGGTCCCTCACTCGGGCGGCAATACGTTTGACAGCGGCCAACCCAGCGCGTGAAAACCCGATGCCCGAGATATTGGTCCGCTCGTGGGTCAGCAGATACTTAGCATAGGTCCACCCCTTGTTTTCCTCGCCCACAAGGTTTTCCACGGGCACGCGAACATCGGTGAACCACACTTCGTTCACCTCGGCGCCGCCATCGATCAGCCGGATCGGGCGGACTTCGATGCCAGGCGCGGACATATCAATCATCAAGAAAGAGATGCCTTCCTGTTTCTTGGCCGCAGGGTCCGTGCGCACAAGACAAAAGATCATGTTGGCGTGCTGGCCCAGTGTGGTCCAGGTTTTCTGGCCGTTCACCACATAGTGGTCGCCATCCCGTTCAGCGCGGGTTTTAAGCGCCGCAAGATCGGAACCCGCACCGGGCTCTGAATATCCCTGACACCACCAGTCTTCGCCGCTCAGGATACGGGGCAGCCAATGGGCCTGCTGCTCGGCACTGCCGAATTTTTGCAGCACCGGCGCCAGCATCGATAGTCCGAAAGGAACAATCCGCGGCGCATGGGCCAGCGCACATTCCTCTTCAAAGATATGGCGCTGCGTCGCCGACATTTCGGCACCGCCAAAGGACTTTGGCCAGTTTACCGCCAGCCAGCCTTTTTCGTTCAGCCTTGCATGCCAGTATTCATAATCCGATTTTGAAAGAGACTGATGCTTGCGCACCTTTTCACTCAGCTCATGTGGCAAAGCCTCTGACAAGAACTGTTTCAGCTCTGCACGAAAGGCCTGATCATCGGGGGAAAGAGACAACTCCATGGGATACCTCAATAAATTTCAAAGAGGCCCGCAGCCCCCATGCCGCCGGCGACGCACATGGTGACAACGCCCCACTTGGAACCGCGCCGCTGGCCTTCGCGCAGCAAATGGCCGGTCATTCGCGCGCCTGTCATGCCAAACGGGTGGCCAATCGAAATCGAGCCGCCATTGACGTTGACCTTTTCAGGATCAAGGTTGAGCCGCTCCATGCAGTACACCGCCTGACTTGCGAAGGCTTCGTTCAGCTCCCACAGATCAATGTCGTCAACAGACAGACCATGACGCTCCAGCAAGCGCGGCACGGCAAACACCGGCCCGATGCCCATCTCTTCTGGGCCGCACCCCGCAACAGCAAACCCTTTGAAGGCCCCCATCGGGGACAGACCGCGGCGTTCGGCTTCGTCTTCGGCGATCATCACGAGACCCGCAGCCCCATCGGACAGCTGGCTGGCATTGCCCGCGGTGACAAAGCGCCCCTCGGTCACAGGTTGCAGCCCAGCAAGACCGTCCAGTGTGGTGCCCGGGCGATTGCACTCGTCCCGGTCCACCGTCACCTCACGAGTCGAGATTTCGCCGGTTTCGCGATCTTTCACCGCCATGGTGGTCTGCATTGGGATGATTTCTTCGGCAAAAATCCCTGCCTGTTGCGCCGCCGCCGTGCGCTGCTGAGACACCAGCGAAAAGGCGTCCTGCGCCTCGCGCGTGATGCCATAACGCTCGGCCACCAGATCCGCCGTTTCGATCATCGAGTGATACAGTTCTGGCATGTCGGCCAGCAAACCCGGCTCGGGCGCGCGGCGCACCTTGGGGACAACCATCGAGATGCTTTCAACGCCGCCCGCAACCTGTACACCGGCACCCTGCGCGATGGCCCCAGCCGCCGCCGCGACCGCTTGCAAGCCGCTTGCGCAAAACCGGCTGACCACATGGCCCGAGCTGGTTTTAGGCAAGCCAGCCTTGAACCCCGCCTGTCGCGCCACATTGCTGCCGGTCTCGCCGTCGGGATAGCCGACTCCGATGACGACGTCCTCGATTTCGTCCGACGTTAACCCCGAACGGGCAACCACTTCGCGGATCACATGGCCTGTCATGGTAACCCCATGGGTCTGGTTGAACGACCCGCGATGGGACTTGGCCAGTCCGGTCCGGCCTGCGGACAGAATAACCGCCTGTTTCATGATGCTTCCTTGTTCAAGCTGTCAAAGTCGCGGCCCTCGGCCACCAGTTGCTGCAAAAGTGGGGCTGGCTGCCAGAAATACGCATCTTGCGCCGCAAGCTCGGTGATAGTGTTCAGGATCCCCGGCAGCCCCTGCATATCCGCCCATTTCAATGGGCCACCGTGATACCGCGGAAAGCCGTAGCCAAAGAGCAGTGTCACATCGACATCAAGCGGCCTGCGCGCAATTCCCTCGCCGACGACTTTCGCCGCTTCGTTGACCATCGCGGCCATGTAACGTGCAACGATCTCTTCGTCAGTAAAACTGTGCGGACGCAGCCCCAACGCCGCGCGCTCTGCTTCGATCAGAGGCAGGACATCGGGGTTTTCGGTTTTGGTGCGACCCTCGTAGATGTAGTAACCACGCCCGGTTTTCTGACCGAAATGCCCGTCTTCACAAAGCTTGTCGGCAAATGTCGGCACCCGTTCGCGTGGGTCACGTGTCGGGGCAAGGCGTTTGCGATTGGCCCAGCCAATGTCCAGACCCGCAAGATCCGAGACAGCGAATGGCCCCATCGCCAGCCCGAACGCCTCTAGCGCCCGATCGATTTGAAACGGGCTCGCCCCATCCAGAATCATATGATCCGCTGCTGTGCGATAGGTGCTGAGAATGCGGTTGCCGATAAACCCGTCACAAACCCCGGCCCGCACCGCCACCTTGCCCAGCCGTTTGGACAGCGCAAAGCCTGTGGCGACCACATCAGGCGCGGTCTGCGTGCCGACAACCACTTCGAGCAGGCGCATCACATGCGCCGGTGAAAAGAAATGCAAGCCGATGAAATCGGCCGGGCGAGACATACCAGCGGCCATCTCGTTGATATCAAGATACGAGGTGTTTGACGCCAGAATGGCATCGGGCTTTGCCACAGCATCAATCGCGGCAAAGACCTGTTTTTTGACATCCATGTCCTCAAAGACGGCTTCGATGATGATATCTGCATCCGCCAGATCGGCATATTCGGTCGTGCAGCTCAGCGCGGTTTCAGTCATCTGGGCAAAGGCCTCGGCACTGATCTTACCGCGCTTAAGCGCGCCCTGCAGATTGCCCGCGATCCGCCCTTTTGCGGCCTCGGCAGAGGCCTCTGACATCTCGATCATCCGCACCTGCAGACCCGCAAGCAAAGCAGCGGTGGCGATCCCCGCCCCCATGGTACCGCCGCCAATCACCCCCAGAACATCAAGCTCGCGCGGAGCGACCCCCGCCAGCTCTGGCAGCTTTGACACCTGACGTTCGGCAAAAAATGCGTGGATCAGGCCTTCCCGCTGCATGGTTTTCATCAAGGATTGAAACAGCCTGCGCTCTTCGCCGAGACCTTCGGTAAAGCCCATCTGGGAGACTGCGCGCACGGCGTCAAAGGCGGTCACGGGTGACAGCTGTCCTCGGGCGCGTTTTTCGACCTTGGCCCGGGCCGCATCAAAATCAATCGGATCTGGCGCTGGCAAGGCCCCGACGGGACACGGCGTGGCGCCCTGATCCACCAACTCTTGCGCATAGGCCAGACCAATCTCAAGCGGCGTACCATCGGTAACACGATCTATGATCCCCAACGTCTTGGCCTCATCGGCTTTGATTGGCTTGCCAGAGGTGATCATCTCGATCGCTTTTTCAAACCCGGTCAGGCGCGGCAAACGCTGCGTTCCGCCCGCGCCGGGAAGAATGCCTAAAGTGACCTCGGGCAGACCAAGCCGGGTTCCCGGCACTGCGATGCGGAAGTGGCTGGACAAAGCCACCTCGAGCCCGCCCCCCAACACAGTACCATGCAGCGCCGCCACTACGGGGATGCTTGCAGCCTCAATAGCGGTGCAGACGTCAGGCAGGATCGGATCTTTGAGCGGCTTGCCAAACTCGCGAATGTCGGCACCTGCAAACCATGTGCGCCCCGCACCATAAATCAGCAGCGCTTTAGCGCCTTCCTGTGTCGCCCGCTCAAGACCGGCAACAAGACCAGCGCGCACGTCGATACCAAGCGCATTCACCGGTGGGTTATCCGCCTGAAGAATAGCGATATCGCCGCGTTTTTCGTAATGGATCGTCATCTTCACTTACCTTGCCTGACCGAGGGACAGGGCTGTCCCGGTCGCTTCTTCGAGATCGGCAACAGCGTCGCGCAAGGCGGGGCCAACCTCTTCCAAAATTTTGCGTTCATCCAGCTCTGCGGCAACGGCCCCCGCCGCGAAGACGACCGGCGCGCCAAAGCTGCTGGAGAAATAAGGACGGGCCACAGCGTTGATTTTAGAGGTGTAGCGCTCTGCAGACAGGATATGGGTGAAGCCAAGCGTCGACAGATCCTGCAAAGCTTTCTCGCGTTGGGAGCGCAACAGATCGTCGGGGTCCAGCGCGTCAAACTTCTCTTGGCTTAAGGCCGCAAGAAAGGCCGCCCCAGTTGATGATCCGGCCAAAGGCACACGATTTCCCGTCTCAAGCCAAAGCGAAGCAGCGCCTTCTGGTCGCCAGGTCTTGACCAGCGACATCGCGCGGCCATCTACGACTGCCATCAGGGTCAGAGTGCCGGTCTGATTGGCCAGGTCGCGCATGGGCGCGTCGGCCAGATCCAGAAAGGACGTGCCGGAATATGCCACCGATGCCAGCGCCAGCGTCGCCGGCCCCAGTCGGAACACGCCTCGCGTTTGGGTCAGATAGCCGATCTCGCACAGGGTATAGGACAGCCGAGTGACCGTCGCCGGAGCCAGGCCAGACCGTTCAACCAGCTCGGAATGGGTCAACCCGTCATCACTGACCCGAAAAACGCGCAGCAGCGACATGCCCCGCGCCAGTGTATTCGCGAATTTCCGATCCGTCATGTCATCCCCCCGTCAAAACCAAGGATATGGTGGGGAAGGAAATGATCAAAATCAACACGATCATATCAACGGATAGGAACCTGAAGATACCGGCAAAGATCCGGTGCAAGGCCACCTTGTCACCAACCACATTGGCGATGACAAACACATTCAGACCAACGGGCGGTGTGATCAAGCCAATCTCGAGCAGTTTGATCACCACAACGCCAAACCAAATCAGGTTCAGCCCATAGCTTTCAACCAGTGGCACCATCAAGGGCAGGGTCAGAACCATAATCCCGATCGGATCAAGAAACATGCCCAACACCAGATAGATGCAAGCAATGGCAACCAGCAGCCAAAAGACACTCAGCTCTGCCTCTGTCACCAGCGTCAAGATGTCATTGGACACACCAGTCAACGCAACAAAGGCTACAAAGATCTTGGCGCAGGCGGCAATGATAAAGATCGAGGCGGTCTGAACACAGGTCTCTTTCAGACTGTCGACCATTTGCTTCAATGTCAGTTTGCGCTGCGCAAAGCCAACGGCCGTGGCAATCGCCAGCGATACCGCTGCGGCTTCGGTGGCCGAGAAGACGCCGCCATAAATCCCACCGACAATCACCACAAAGAGCAAGATCGCAGGCCAGGCATCCCGTGCCGCGCGGCGGCGATCTTCAGCGCTGTAGGAGGTTCCCGTTGCAGGCGCGATCTCGGGGCGCAAGCTCACCCAGACATAGATCACCAGCAGGAAGCCGCACAGGCTCAGCAACCCCGGAAGGACGCCTGCAAGAAACAGTTTGGAAATCGAGGTTTCAGTAAAGATCCCATAAATGATGAACAGCACCGACGGTGGGATCAGCGACCCCAACGTACCACCTGCCGCCACTGAAGAGGTCGCAAGCCTTTCGTCATAACCCATGCGCATCATCTCGGGCGTGCAAATCCGGCCCATGGTCGAGGCGCAGGCAATCGAGCTGCCGGTAATGGCAGAAAAACCGCCGCACCCAACAACCGACGCCATCGCGACGCCACCCCGCATCCGCACCAGCCAAACTTTGGCGGCGTGATAAATATTTGTCGTAAAGCCCGCGTGATAAGCCACGTGCCCCAACGCGATGAACAGTGGAATCATCGACAGGTTATAGCTGTGAACAAGGTCAAAACTGTTGGAATAGGCCATGGACAGCGTCGGGTTGATGGCCCGCTCTGGCGCGAAGCTGCCGGTCCGAAAGGCGAAATACAAAAAGCTGCCGATCACCGCTGCGCCACCTAAGCAGAACGCAATCGGCACCCGCAAGGCAAGCAGAATTAGGACGGCTGAGAATGCCGTTATCGCAAGTACAGTAGGATCCATTGATCAGTCTTTCATCACGCCCAGCAGGTCGTCTTTAAGAACCAGCAGTAACCGCAGAACTGCCGCGGCCATGCCAACAGCAAAGGCCAATCGCCCGGGCCATTTTGGCAACGACAGGTCCCCGAAATAAAAGCTTCCGCTTTCCCAGACCTTGAGGAATTCACGCGTTCCGGCCCAAGTGAGCACGCCAAGCGCAAACAGCCCCACGATCCAGCCCAACACCCGAAGCCAGCGCTGCCAGCCGCCCGGCATTAGGTTCGAGACAACCTCGACACTGACATGCTCGCGCAGCCGCGTGACCACCGCCAAAGGGAGTATGATGGCCAACACCATCAGCTCCTGCACGATGACCACGCTGTCCGGAAGGGACACCCCGAAAAGCCGCAAAACGACGTTCACACTGATAATCAGGCCCATTGCGAAGACCGCCAAAGCAGCCAGCGCAAGCAGCAGAGTTTCGAAGCGTCCCAACATGATTATTCGGCCCAGGGATAGCCGTTTTCGTCACGCTCAGCGGTGTATTTCGCAATCAACGCGCGATACTCCGTCAGCAGACCTTCGCCATCAAGCCCTTGCGAGCTGGCGCGCTGAACCCAGTCAGACAGATACCCTTCGCCCCTTTCCAGCAGCTTGGCGCGTTCTGTGTCCGCCATTTCGATGATCTCGATACCCTGCTCGCGCATCGCGTCGATCGCCTTGGCATTAGCAGTGGTCAGCAGACGCCCGAAATAGTCCACCATGTCAGACCCGGTTTCCAGAAGGATGGCTTGATGTTCATCGGACAGGCTGTCGAACATGTCTTTGTTCATCACGTTGCCGACGCCACCAACCTGGCCCCAGTTCAACAGGGTGTAGCTTGTCATGACTTCGCCTTGCTTAAGCGCAGACACAGCATAGGAATATCCCTGCGAGCAGTCGATCAGCCCGGTATCCAAACCTTGGTAGGCGTCATAAATAGACATCCGCACCATGTCGGCGCCCATATCACCAAAGACTTTGCCATAAGCCCCAACGCCGCGCACCTTCAGTCCGGCCACATCATCCGCCGTGCGGATCGCCGCATCCTTACAACCGATATTCACCTGACTGGTGGTATAGGTGCCCAGATAAACCAGATTCAGATCCGCCAGCGCAGACTGCATCTGTGAAGAGTTTGTCATCAGATCATGCGTGGCGCGCATGCCAACCCACGCATCTGGGTTGTCCAGCGGCAGATCCGCGATGCCGTAAGATACGAGTTCTTGTGGGTAATAAACACCAATAACAGTTCCCAGATCCGCAACACCATCTCCGATGGATTGCACCGCTGCATTGGCCTTAAAAAGCGCGCCGCCCCACTGGATCTCAACTTTCAAATCACCACCGGACCGTTCTGTAACCTGCTCGGCAAACCATTTGGTGGCCGCAGCACGCGCGCCGCGGTTCGGACCGGCTTCACCCAAAATAAGGACCGTTTCCGCCGCTGATGCATTTGGAGCAAAAGCCAACACGGCCGCAGCACCCCATTTAAAAAAGTTATTCACTTCGCCCTTCCATTTCGCATAGTGAAATCGAATTTCACTTTATGAGATTTTCAAACACTTCGCAACGAAAACGCCACCTCTCTGGCAAGAGCGGTAGAAACGGATCAGCTGGAGGTGCCCCTAAAAAGGGGTTCACCAACAGGGATTAGTTGTGTGGAAAATTGGAGCGTCAGCGATGGCTGGGTTTAAGACGGCAGATAGGAGCCGATCAGGCCGGCTCCCAATCCCGCAGTTCCGTTAGCTCTCAGCCAGCAGATGCGAAGCGGCGTGACAGCGCCGATTGCAGGAACTTGGCCATCCAAGCCACGCTTGCTTCCGTGTCATCGCGTCCGCTTAGGGACGCCAAGGCCTCAGAGGCGGTTGATTGACCAATGCGGTCTATGCGTTTTTCAATCAAATCCCGGTTCAGCGCGGCCGTGAAGTCGGGGTGTTGCTGGATCGCCAGAACCGAGGTGCCATAGGAAAAGCCGCTGATCGGACAAAAATCGCTGCTCAGGAATATCTCGGCACCCTCTGGGACCGACGTCACCTGATCCTGATGCATGGCATGCAACATCAAAGGCGTGTCGGATACTGTGGACCAATCGGTCTCTGCAACAACATTCACGGGCATCAGGCCGACACCATAGCCTTTGGGAGAACGCTCGACCGTGCCGCCGATGACTTTGGCGATGGCTTGGTGGCCATAGCAGATGCCGATCAGCGGGATTTCTTGCTTGATCAGCGTGGTGATGAACTCAAGGAAACGGTGCTGCCAGTCCAGATCCTCAAACACCGAATACTTCCCGCCAGTGATGAGATAAGCATCAAACGCCTCTGGGTCAGGCAGATCGTCCAAAACGGCGCTGATCGTTGTCCAGTCTGCTGTCGGCAAATGCGGTGCAAGAGCTGTGCGGAAGCGTTCAGGCGAGGGGCGATGCGCCGAAACGGCGCCCGGTTCTGAATGGCCGATGTGCAGGATACAGATTTTCATAACGCGGAGCCTTGTCAGTTTTCGCCCTTGTAAATCAGGCAAAACCGCGCCGGAATGTTATTAGTCTAAGTAATAGAGGCATAGGTTTCTGAGATAGAAACACCCCGAAACTCCATTACGTAAACTTATGGATCTCTTAGAATCTATCATAAGATTTTTGATGCAGTTTTCACATGCTAGCGTTTCCCAACCTGTGAAAATCAGATTCGAAACGAAAGACTCATGTCAAACACCCCTCAGTTCATAAGCCAAGGCAAACGCCACGATGTCGTCGAGATCCATCGCACCGACTCGCCGCTTGTGCTTTCCTTCCCCCACTCTGGCAGCATTTACCCAGATGACTTTGGCGCCGACTCTCGCCTGACACCAGAGCAGCTGGATTTCCCATCGGACAAATACGTCGATGAACTTTTCGCGGACTCAAAGGATTTGGGGTATTCTTCGATCAAGGCGAATTTCCCAAGATCCTATGTGGACGTTAACCGCCATCAGCACGACATCGACGAAAACATGCTGGAAGCTGGCAAATGGTATGGCCGCCTGCTGCCAGGTTCTGTTCAGGCGGGCGCGACCCTGTTTTGGTCCATCACCAACGGTCTGAACATCTATGACCGCAAACTGACCCACAAAGAAGCCAAGGCGCGGCTGGCGCGCTATTTCATTCCGTATCATCAGGCGATGACGCAGTTGGTAGAAGAGACCCGCGCCGCACATGGTCGGGCCTATATCATCGACTGTCACTCGATGACCCGCTTTGACACTGCTTTGCGCGGCGGCAAAGAGCGCCCGCAGATCGACATTGGCACCCGCAGCGGCGAAAGCTGCGCGTCGGATCTGTCTGACAAAATGGCCGAACTGTTTGAGGCGCGCGGCTATGAGGTCGGTATCAACAAACGGTTTGCCGGGGGCGAAGTCACCCTGCGCTATGGCTGGCCCGAGCTGGACCAGCACATCTTTCAAGTCGAGCTGCGGCGCGACCTTTACATGGACGAGGCCACCCGCGCCCGGAACGAAAATTTTCTAAGGGTCAAAGCAGATTGCGCCGCAATCCTGCGTGACTTCAAAGACTATGTTGCAGCCCGCGACACACACACTTCAGATACACAGATGCATGACAGGAGGAGTTCATGAAACGAACACTAACCACCCTGGCGGCGGTTGCGACCGTTGCTCTTAGTGGCGCAGCGCAGGCCGACGTACTGCGTATGGCCTATAGTTCCGCACCGCGGTCCGTCGATCCATATCCCTTTGGCGGCGCGACCACGGCTGGCTATAAAGAGCACATCTACGAAGCACTCGTGGCGCATGATGACTCGCCACTGCTGGCAACCGGCTGGACCTGGAACAGCCCGACAAGCCTAACAGTGCACCTGCGTGAAGGCGTAAAGTTCCACAATGGCGACGCGTTGACTGCGCGGGACGTGGTGTATTCTGCCTGCCGTATGATGTTCAAAATTGACGGCAAACGGAACCTGCTGACCAGCTCGATGGGGCCGCTGACGGACGTTGTTGCCGTAGATGATTACAACGTGCGTTTTGACATGGCGAACCCATATCCGCTGTGGATCCAAAAGATGAAGTTCCTGTCGGTCCTGCCAGCCTCCGGCGCGGATGTGCCTGACGGGCCGATCCAATACGACGCCGAGGGCGACTGTGGTATCACAGCCTATCCAACACGCGACGATTTTGAAAACGGCGACGCGGCGATTGGCACAGGGCCATACAAACACGTGGTCTATGAAAAAGAATTCGCCAAGATGACGCGCAACGACGACTATTGGGGCGCTCCGGCCAAATGGGATGGGGTCGAGATTTCCTCTGTCAGCAACTCTGGCGCACGGTTCGCGGGATTGCTGGCTGGCGACTATGACCTGATCGAGAACCCGACCGCCGAAGACATCTCGGCGCTGGATCGCAACGACGACTACACGTTCACCGGAAAACCGGCGTGGCGGACCATGTTCGTGGTTCTGGATGTCAATCCAGAGGGTGCGAACGGTGTTTCGGCCCCTGACGGCTCGGCTCCACTGGCAGATGTGCGCGTGCGTCAGGCGATGTCGCTGGCGATTAACCGCGAGGCCATTACATCCCGTCTGTTTGGCGGCAACGCGACGGTTGCGAACCAGTTTGCCCCTGCCTATCGCGCAGGCGCACCAGAGATGCCCGCTTTGGAATATAACCCAGAGAAAGCCAAAGAACTGCTTGCAGATGCCGGATATGGCGACGGGTTCACGCTGACCTTCAACGCGCCTTCTGATCGCTATCCCGGCGGCACCCGCGTGGCGCAGGCACTGGCACAGTACTGGGCCCGCATCGGCATCAATGTCGAGCTGAACACCCAGCCTTGGTCGGTCTTTGCAAAAGCCCGCCGTGCAGGTGACATGGGCGCGTTCTTTTATGGCTGGGGTCACCCTCAGGGCGCGGCACAGATGATCTCGTTTGCCTTTGCGTCTCGCAACAAAGACCTGGGTCTGGGCTCTTCGAACTACTCCAACTATTCCTCCGCGGCCTTTGATGCCGCGATGGAAGCTTGGGCCGTAGAGACCGATGAAGCCAAAGCGAATGAGTTTGTGGCCGATGCGATGGTTGCCGCGATGGCGGATCTGCCTGGTATTCCAGTCTATTACACCC
Organism: Cognatishimia sp.; assembly: GCF_964229375.1. Lineage (GTDB taxonomy): Bacteria > Pseudomonadota > Alphaproteobacteria > Rhodobacterales > Rhodobacteraceae > Cognatishimia. The sequence goes on along the minus strand of NZ_CAXREH010000192.1, from coordinate 2,858 downwards.
ACTCGCTCTGGGCCCACAAAGCGGATCTGACCGTTGATGGCCGCCAGGACGAGCGCACCAGCGCCTTCATGGTCTCTAAGAAGTAAACACACCCTCCCTCACCCGCGAGGGCGCATGTTCGCGCGGGTTTCTTTCACACATGGAGCATAGGAAATGCTGAGTTTCGTCCTCAGACGGCTAGGTCAAAGCAGCGTGCTGGTCTTGATTATGTCCGTTCTGGTTTTCTTTGGCATGTATGTGGTCTCGGACCCGGTCGCCGTTCTTGCGAGCGATGACTTTACCGAAGAAGATCGCATCGCACTGGCCCAAGAACTGGGCGTGGATCGCCCGCTGCTGGTTCAGTATTTCAGCTTCCTCTCCAATGTCGCCCGCGGCGATTTTGGAACGTCCTTTGTCTATAACAGACCGGTGATGGACCTGATCATCGAACGCCTGCCCGCAACGCTTGAAGTGGCCTTTCTGGCCATCGGTCTGGGGCTGATTATCGGTGTTCCGATGGGCATCTATTCCGGCCTTAACCGGAAAAAGCGCTCGACCAAGTCCATCAGTTTCATGACAACCGTGGGCTATTCGATCCCCAACTTCTGGCAGGCGCTTTTGTTGATCCTGGTCTTCGCGGTCTGGTTTAGGTGGCTGCCCGCCTCAGGTCGTGGAGACACAACGATGCTGTTCGGCATCCCTGTGTCCTTCCTCAATCTGGATGGCCTCAGCCATATGATCCTGCCGGCGGTCAATCTGGCGATCTATAAGATCTGTATGCAAACCCGACTGGCGCGCTCTGGCACCCAAGAGGTGATGTTTCAGGACTATATGACCTTTGCCCGCGCCAAAGGAATTTCACGCGCCCGTCTGGTGCGCCGCCACTTGGCCCGCAACATCCTGATCCCGATCGTGACGATCACGGGGCTGGAACTAGGCGGTTTGATCGCCTTTTCAACGGTGACCGAAACGGTCTTCAGCTGGCCCGGCATCGGCAAGTTGCTTCTGGACAGCATTCACAACGCAGACCGGCCCGTCGTCGTGGCCTATCTGATCCTGATCGTGTTGATGTTTGTGGTCATCAACTTCGTAGTCGACGTTCTCTATGCGCTGCTTGATCCGCGCATTCGGTACACATGATGGAGGCGGCATTGGACCAAGACCTGACCCCTAAAGCGGACAAGCCTGAACCAACCCGTTGGGAGCGCTTCCGCAAAGTTTTCAAGGGCCACCCGATGGCCGTTGTTGGCCTTATCGGTATCTCGATGTTTGTTTTGGTCGCAATCCTCGCGCCGTGGATTGCACCGCAGGATCCCTATGATCTGGCAAAACTGGATATTCTGGACGGGCTGCTGCCGCCGGGCTCGACGCTGTTTGATGGCACCTACAGTGTGCTGGGCACCGACGCGCTGGGGCGCGACATTCTCAGCGGCGTGATGTACGGGTTGCGGATCTCGTTGTTTGTGGCCTTCACCGCTGTGCTGGTCGGCTCTGCCATCGGGGTTCTGCTGGGCCTGCTGGCAGCCCTTCGGGGCGGCTGGGTCGAAACCATCATCATGCGCGCCGTCGATCTCAAGATCAGCTTTCCTGGCATTCTGCTGGCTCTGATGTTGCTGGCGATCTTTGGCACCGGCGTCGATAAAGTCATCTATGCGCTGATCATTGGGGCCTGGGCGTCTAAAGCGCGGCTGGTGCGTGCCGTGGCACTGTCTGAGATGAAAAAGGAATACATCGACGCCGCGCGCCTTGCCGGTCTGTCGGACTTCCGCATCATGACCCGCTTTTTGCTGCCGAACTCAATCTCGCCCGTGTTGGTGGTCCTTCCCATGTCGATTTCAGGCGCAATCGGGGCCGAAGCAACCCTATCGTTTCTGGGGGTCGGCGTGCCGATCACCGAACCGTCGCTGGGCCTTTTGATCGCCAATGGCAACGACTATCTGCTGTCGGGCAAATGGTGGATCAGCATCTTCCCAGGCCTGGTCCTGGTGGCGATGGTGCTGTGCATCAATGTCGTCTCAGATCGCCTGCGCGACCATGCCAACCCCTATTTGCGTGCAAAGGACTAAGTCGATGGAAAACCTTATCTCTATCAAAGACCTGACCATTGCCTATCCCATGTCAGACGGCGAGATCTTTCGCGCTCTGAAGGGGATCTCGATTGACATCCATCGCGGCCAGATCGTCGGCGTCGTAGGGGAAAGCGGCGCAGGCAAAAGCACCATTGGCAAGACAGCGCTTGGGCTTTTGGACGAAAACGCCATGATCGAAAGCGGCGGCGTGACACTCGAGGGCAAGTCCCTCAGTGATCTGCCCGAAGCTGGCTTTGGCCCGATCCGGGGCAAGCGCATCGGCTATATCTATCAAAACCCGATGACGGCCCTGAACCCCGTGCTGACCATTGGCGAGCAGCTGATGGAAACCATTCAGGCCCACACGGACAAAAGCGACGAGGCTGCCCGCGCCTATGCCATCGAACTGCTGGAACAGGCCGAAGTGCCCGAGGCCGAGGACCGGCTGTCGAAGTACCCGCATCAGCTGTCAGGTGGCCTGTGTCAACGGATCGTCTTTGCCATTGCGATCTGTGCCCGACCCGACCTGATTATCGCGGACGAACCCACCACGGCGCTGGATGTGACCGTACAAAAAGCCGTTCTGGACACGCTGAAAAAGCTGGCCAAACAAGACAACATCGCGATCATTCTCATCACGCACGACATGGGCGTCGTGGCCGAAATGTGCGACTACGTCTATGTTCTGCGCTATGGCGGCATGGTCGAACACGGCCCGACCAAGCAGATCCTGACCCAGCCCAGCAAAGACTATAGCCGAGAGTTGATGGCCGCGATCCCGCGGATCGACAAAAAGGTCGAACGTTTTGC
>NZ_CAXREH010000191.1:0-17096 GCF_964229375.1 Cognatishimia sp. | reverse complement strand
TGCGGGCGTGCAGCTGTTTTCCTTGTTTGACAGCAACCCGCAACTGATTGATCTTTTGGCAGATATTGTCGGAACCGCACCTGCCTTGGCCCGCCATCTGTCGCGCAATTCCTCAGTCTTTGACGCGGTTATTGGTGGCGGTTTTTTCGCCGAATGGCCTGGTGTGCCTGCGCTGACCAAAGAACTGGGCATCCAGTTGGGTCGCGAAAACGACTATGAAAGCAAGCTGGACACCGCCCGTCGCTGGGCCAAGGAATGGCATTTCCGGATTGGGGTGCACCACTTGCGCGGGCTTGTGTCGGCAGAGGCGGCCGGCAGGCAATATGCGGATCTGGCGCGGGCGGTATTGCGTGGTCTGTGGCCCGAAGTTGTGTCGAAGTTTTCAGAAAAACACGGCCCGCCGCCCGGCAGAGGCGCGATGATCCTTGGGATGGGCTCTCTGGGCGCAGGACGGCTGCATGCAACCTCTGATCTTGATCTGATTGCGATTTATGACGCGGACGGCGTGGACTATTCCGAGGGGCGCAAACCGCTGGCCGCACGCGCCTATTATGCGCGTCTGACGCAGGCTTTGGTTACGGCATTAACCGCGCCGATGGCCGAAGGGCGGCTGTATGAGGTGGACATGAGGCTGCGGCCATCGGGCACACAGGGCCCAGTGGCGACCTCGGTTCAGTCGTTCATGAGCTATCAGCGCGAGCAGGCCTGGACATGGGAGCATCTGGCCTTGACCCGTGCGTGTCCCGTCGCGGGCAATCCTGACCTGCAGCAACAAGTCGAAGATTTTCGTACAGACTTGCTGTCTCAGCCGTCAGACCTAGCGAAAATCACAACAGATGTGGCGGATATGCGGGCACGTATCGCCGGTGCCAAGGCGCCCGAAGGCCGGTTTGATGCAAAAATCGGGGCAGGGCGGATGCAGGACATCGAACTGACCGCCCAGACTGCTGCGTTGCTGTCAGGCAGTCCGGATCGCACGGTGGCCACAGGACTGGCGGCAGGTGTCGCGATTGGCTGGTTGAATGCCGCGCAAAGTGAAGCGTTACAGGCCGCCTATGATGTCTGCTGGCGCATACAGACCACTGGCAAGCTGTTGAGTGAAAAACCACTCGATCCGCAAGCAATCGGCGCTGGTGGCCGCAGTTTTCTTGCACGGGAGACCGAATGCAATGACATCAGCTCGGTGGAAGACCTCCTTTCGCAGCGCACATCTCGCGCGGCTGAGATCATCGCGGCGCTCCTTGGCACCAGTGAAAGGAATGCAGAGAATGGTGGATGATCCACGCGGGCTGATCCGAGAGTCCTACCGCATCGAAGGCATTACAGCCGGTCAGTGTCGCTCGATCTTTTTGGACTGGGCGCTTGGAATCACGCTGGGCGATGATATGGGCGCCAAGATTGAATCTCTGCTCGCCCATTATGGCCCAGACTATCCCGAGCACCCTATGACCGATGTGTTGCGCGAAGGTTTGGCCAAAAGCCAAGAGCCGAAGCGTCGTGGCGGACGAGCCGCGCGCGTCAGCAGCTAAAGCGGCTTTTCATAGGCTGCCAATCCCGATAGGACAGCCGCATGACTGATATGCCTGTTCTCCGCCTGAAACCCAAGGCCAACGCGCGCGCGCTGCGGCATGGATTCCCTTGGGTCTATGCCAACGAAGCCGTCACGGACCGCCGGACGAAAAACCTAACCCCGGGCAGCCTGGCTGTGCTGGAGGATGGCGAGCGGCGTCCGCTGGGACTGGTAACGGTCAATCCCAATAGCAAAATCATTGGACGTGTTCTGGATCGCGACCCAGAGGCCGTGATCGATGAAGCCTGGTTCGCGACCCGCATCGGCAAAGCGCTTGCGATGCGTCAGCGGCTTTATGATGCGCCGTACTACCGTTTGGTGCACGCCGAGGCCGACGGGTTTCCGGGGCTGGTTATCGACCGTTTCGGCGACACATGCGTTGTGCAACCCAATGCAGCGTGGCTGGAAAGCCGACTGGAATGTCTTGCTGGCGTTCTGCGCGATGTGGTGGGGGTTTCGACCGTTCTGAAGAATGCCTCTGGACGGGCGCGCTCGCTTGAAGGGCTGGACGATCAGAACGCGGTATTGCTGGGCGCAGCACCCTCGGCGCCGGTGCCTGTTTTGATGAACGGGGCGACCTATATGGCGGATCTGACAGGCGGGCAAAAGACGGGTCTGTTTTTTGACCAGCGGCCCAACCACGCCTTCGCCGCAGGTCTGGCGCAAGGCGCGCGGGTTTTGGATGTGTTTTCCCACGTTGGCGGGTTTGCCTTGGCAGCTTTGGCGCAGGGTGCTGCTCATGCAACCTCTGTGGATGGGTCCGCTGCGGCCCTCGCGCTGGCCTCTGAAGGCGCGGCGCAGAGTGGTGTCGCGGATCGCTTTGAAACACGTCAGGGCGATGCCTTTGCTGTCCTTGAGGCGCTTGCTGAAGAAGGCGCGCAATTTGACGTTGTGATCTGCGATCCACCGGCCTTTGCGCCGTCAAAACCGGCCTTGGAAAAAGGCCTGCGGGCCTATGAACGTGTTGCGCGGTTGGCAGCCCCTTTGGTGGCTGAAGGCGGGTATCTGGGGCTGTGTTCCTGTTCGCACGCGGCTGAGCTTACATTGTTCAGAAACGCCTCTGCGCGCGGCATCGGGCGGGCAGGTCGCCGCGGGCAAATCATCCACACAGGCTTTGCGGGGCCGGACCATCCGCTGATGCCGCAATTGGCTGAAAGTGGCTATCTAAAGTCTGTGTTCTTCCGTCTATGAAACTGTTGCTGGACACCTGCGTCATTTATCCGACGGTGATGCGCGAGATGCTTTTGGGTGTCGCAAAAACCGGCGTGTTCACCCCGTTGTGGTCCGAGAGAATTCTGGAAGAATGGGCGCGTGCTGCGCGTAAGATTGGACCAGATGGCGAGGCGCAGGCGCGGGCGGAAATCGCTTTGCTCAAAACCGATTGGCCCACCGCCGAAGTCAGATGGCGGCCATCGCTTGAGGCCCGTCTGTATCTGCCGGATGCAGCCGACATTCACGTTCTGGCGGCTGCAATTGATGGATCAGCTGATGCGATTATCACATTGAATACCAAGGATTTTCCGCGAAACACATTGGCCGAAGAGGGGCTTGAGCGGCACGATCCAGATAGCCTTTTGCATGGGATCTGGTTGGATCATCCAGCCAAGGTTCGGTCGGTTGCAGACAGAGTGCTGGCCGAGGCAAACCGCATGTCAGGCGACGTCTGGACGATGCGCGCGTTGTTGAAGAAAGCACGCCTGCCGCGCCTTGCCAAAGCGCTGTCCTAGGCGACGCCCCACTTGGCTTCAAGCTTTTCAATCGCGGCGATGCGTTCCGTGGTTTTTGGGTGGCTCAACAACCAAGCCGGAGCCGCGCCAGATCGCGCGCCAGTGATTTTTTCCAACTTGTGAAACAGGGTTTTCTGCGGCTCGGTTCCGATACCTGCCTTTGTCAGCAAGGCGGCGGCATATTCGTCGGCTTCGTATTCGTCATTGCGCGATAGGCGGGCGGCAAGAACGGTGGTCAGCATGTTCGCAATCCACGCGCCGATCCAAGGGATAAATCGGCTGAGGACCATCGCCAGCGCGGTGCGCAACGCGTTTTGGCCCGAGAAATCGATCATGCGACGGCGCGAATGGCCCAGCGCGACGTGACCCAGTTCATGGGCAATCACCGAGGCAAGTTCTTCGCGAGTGACATCGCCGTCGCGGTAGCGGTTATAGAACCCGCGCGTGATGAAAATCCGGCCGTCCGGCGCGGCCAGCCCGTTGATCGGCTCGATTTCATAGATGTGTACTTTAATGCGCGGCAGATCCAATGCTGCCGCCATCTGGTCGATCAATTGCTTTAGTTTGGGATCGACAAGCTCAGTGGATTTTTCGTCCAGCTCGCGCGAGGTGCGCCAGGCGGAAAACCGGAACATCGCAAAGCCATAGAGCAGCGCCAGCAGGATCGGTGTAAACTTCAACATGCCTCAGATATGGGCGCGTTGACGCCTTAAGACAAGACGGCCCGACGGCGTTTCGAAATGTTGACGATCACAACTGTGCAGGCCAGCAGGATGACAAAGGCGCCAACCGATTGAAGCCCGTCCTGCGCATATTGCGTGGCCAAAGGCAGGTTTTCCGCGAAAAGAAACCCAAGACCCACGTAAAGCGTCACCCAGATGGCCTCTCCCACAAGGCCAGCCGCGCTGAAATGGGCCCAGCGCATAGAAGCAGCGCCGGCGGCGAAATTCACATAGGGGCCAAGCGGCGACATCAGCCAGCGGCTGAGAAACACGCCCGTGATACCCCAATTGTGCAAATGCGCCTGTGCTTTGGTCCAGAGGCGATAGCGTTTGTAGCTGGCATGGGCAAAAGCCTCTAGGCGAGGTTTGCCCAATCGTCCCAAGAAATAGCCAGCTTGATCCCCGAGTAACGCACCCAGTACCGTCAGGCTCCAGACCCATGAAAACGAAAGGTCTCCATGTGCGGCCAATGCGCCGCCTGACAGCATCACCAAAGACATTGGAATCGGAACGGCAAGGCAGCTGAGAAAGGCCGTGATGAACATCAACGCTGCGCCATAGGTCACAAGCACTTGAAGCAACGTATCCGTCATTCTTCACCTCTTTCACAAAGCCCAAAAGGCCCATTCCGAGGCATGAATATGGCGCAGGTCTTTAAAATATCATAATTTTGCCCCAATTTTGTTGGGGAAGCGGGAACAGTCACACCGTTCGCCAAAGATTGTTGGCTTTATCCGCGGGTCAGCGCCTTCATCCCGCTTTCAAGACCGGCCAGGGTCATCGGAACCATCTGGTCTTCAAAGATCTCTTGAATCATTTTGATCGAGTGGGTGTAGGGCCAATAGTTTTCAGGAACCGGATTGATCCACAGATTGGACGACCACTGGGCGCGGGCACGTTCCAGCCAGACCTGTCCTGCCTCTTGGTTCCAATGCTCGCTCGCGCCCCCTGCATAGGCGATCTCATAGGGGCTCATCGAAGCATCACCGACGAAGATGCACTTATAGTCGGGCCCATAGGTGCGCAGAACCTCGTGCGTCGGGGTCTGATCGTTCCAACGCCGAGTGTTGTCGCGCCAGACGCCTTCGTAGAGACAATTGTGAAAGTAGAAATATTCCAGATGTTTGAACTCGGCACGGGCGGCGGAAAACAACTCTTCGACCACTTTGATATGCGGATCCATAGAGCCGCCGACATCCAGAAACAAAAGCACTTTGACAGCGTTGCGTCGCTCGGGGCGGGTTTTTACGTCCAGATAGCCGTTTTCAGCGGTCGCGCGGATGGTGCCGTTCAGATCCAACTCTTCGGTCGCACCATCACGTGCCCAGCGCCTTAGGCGTTTCAGTGCGACTTTGATGTTGCGCGTACCCAGCTCGACTGAGTCATCCAAGTTTTTAAATTCACGCTTGTCCCAGACTTTGACCGCACGTTGATTGCGGCTTTCTTTCTGGCCGATGCGCACGCCCTCGGGATTATACCCATAGGCGCCAAAGGGGCTTGTCCCTGCGGTGCCGATCCACTTGTTGCCGCCTTGATGCCGGCCTTCTTGCTCTTTGAGGCGCTCTTTCAGCGTCTCCATCAGTTTTTCAAACCCGCCTAGCGCCTCTATCTCGGCCTTTTCCTCTGGGCTGAGGTGTTTCTCGGCCATCTTGCGCAGCCACTCTTCGGGGATATCGACGGCCTCAAGTACGTCCTCGGCTGATATCTCGCCAAGCCCTTCGAATGTCTGTGCGAAAGCGCGGTCAAACTTGTCGAGGTTGCGCTCGTCTTTGACCATTGCGGTCCGCGCGAGGTAATAGAAGGCCTCGGTGTCATAAGTGGCAAGTCCCGTGCGCAGCGCTGCCAGAAAACTGATGTATTCGCGCAGAGACACGGGAATGCCTGCGGACCTTAGGTTTTCAAACAGCGGCTGAAACATGGCTTAGGTGATCGAGCGTTCGATCACGATGGTGATGATGACACCAAGGATAGTGAACGCGATGCAATAGCCTGCGGTGTACTGCAGGATGTCCAATCGGTTTCCACCGCGTTTTGTCGCGGTGCGAAAGCCAAGCAGCAGGCCAATCACAGCAAGGATGATGACGATCATAGGGCGTTAAAGCCTTTCATTCTGAGGGTTTAGAGCGGCTATCTCACGCAAACGCGCTTGCACCGCCCAATCAGGGCCAAAGCCGTATCGTGCCCAGCCAAGACTGTCCAGACGGGCGCGGCGGGCGTCGGCGGTACGGCCCGTCATAGCTAGGGCTTCGGACTGCAACATCAATACAGAAGCCAGCTGTGCGGCGTTTTGCGCGCGCGTTGCCGAAGTCTTGGCTACCGCAAGCCGTTTAAGGGCTACATCAGCGTTGCCTTCGGCCACATCAAAGGCTGCGAGCTGGATTTGCATATGCGTTTCCTGCGGGCCGTTTCGTGCAACACCTGCATAAAGCCGCTCGGCCTGTTCAAAATGCAACTTGGCGCGGTCCAGATCGTCGGCACGCAGCTGGCGCGCCAACGCATAGTGGCTGAAGGCAAGCCGGTGATCGCGCCACCCCTGCGCCTGTGCAAAGGCCACAGCACGGTTCGCCGCATTCAGCCGTTGATTGCTGCCCGGTGCGCCAAGTGCGGTGGTGATCAAGCCTTTCCACGCGTTCGGAGTGGTCGCAAGCGGCGCGCTTGCCCGTCGTTCGCCTGCGGGATTAAGGCGGGCCAGTATCTGACGAATGCGCCCGGCGGCCTCGGTGCGGCTCATTCCGTTTTGCAGAGCCGGGTCATAGTAGGCCCGCAGCATCAACATATCGAAGCCGGTCAGCACCGAATGGAAGTTGTCGTCGTTAAACACGCTGTCGTGTAGTCGGAACAGATCGTTCAGTGGCCCCAGCGCTTGGGCAAGTTCTTCGTGCAGACAATCCCGGATGTCCTGCGGGCTGGTGTCATAGGATAGGAATATCGCGATACGGTCCCGACGCGCGAGCGCCGACCAATCCGTGCGCGCACTTGAGCGCGCGCTGCGATAGTCGCTGAGATCCGCCACATTGGGCACGACAAAGCAGGCGGCATTCGGCAAAGCGCGGCGGATATTCCGTCGCGTCACGGCGTGGATCGTGATGTTCGCATCGCCCGATTGCACCTGCGAAATGTCGATCTTGGCCTCGCGACGCAGCCGCGCAAGCAGGGCAGTCAGGTCTTGTTGCATCGTCTGAGTCGCGCGCCCTTCGATGCGCACGGTGATCGGCCCCTCAAACCGTGTCAGACGCGGAAGCTGCCGTCCGCTTTCCAATTGAAAACTGAGATCCAGAAAGTCGCGCGCCATATCCGCATTCGAGCGGGTTGGCGCAGGTGTGGTCACGTTGGAGAAGCGTTTGATCGGCGGCAACGTCGTCTCGGCCACCACGGCACGTGTGGGCAGAGGCGTCTCCGTTGGAACGCTACAAGCGGTCAGCGCAAGCCCCGCCAACAGGATGAAGGATCGCAGCACCAATCGCTCCTTACCGACCTGAACGCGCCATAAAGGCCAGCCGTTCAAACAGATGCACGTCCTGCTCGTTTTTCAACAGCGCACCATGCAACTTGGGCAGTGCATTCACCCCGTCGCGCTTCAGGTCTTCGGGGCTGAGGTCTTCGGCCAAGAGCAGTTTCAGCCAGTCGATCACTTCGGACGTAGAGGGCTTTTTCTTTAACCCTTTAGTGTCGCGGATCTCATAGAACTGTGTGAGCGCTTCGGTGAGAATAATGTCTTTGATATCAGGGTGATGGACCCTGATGATCTCGCGCATCGTGTCCGCATCCGGGAACCGGATATAGTGGAAAAAGCAGCGGCGCAGAAAGGCGTCTGGCAGTTCTTTTTCGTTGTTGGACGTGATGAGGATGATCGGGCGATGCTTGGCTTGGACGGTCTCGCCGGTCTCATAGACGTGGAACTCCATCTTATCGAGTTCCTGCAGCAGATCGTTTGGAAACTCGATGTCTGCCTTGTCGATCTCGTCGATCAGAAGCACGACTTTTTCGTCCGCTTCAAAGGCTTCCCAAAGTTTGCCTTTCTTGATGTAGTTCTTCACATCATGCACACGCGCGTCACCTAATTGGCTGTCCCGCAGCCGGCTGACGGCGTCATATTCATACAGGCCTTGCTGTGCTTTGGTGGTGGATTTGATGTTCCACTCAATCATCCGCGCGCCCAACGATTTGGCCACCTGAAGCGCCAGTTCTGTTTTGCCTGTGCCGGGTTCGCCCTTTACCAAAAGGGGGCGTTCCAGAGTCACAGATGCGTTGACTGCAACCTTGAGATCCTCGGTCGCGATGTAAGAGCTGGTGCCTTCAAATTTCATCTAACTGCCTGTTTGCAATGCGGTCTTGGCTGCACCCTACTGTGAACGGTTTTTACCTGCAATCGGGGTTCAAGAGGTAGTGACAATCTGAGTGCCATAAGATACACGCCGAGCCAGAGAGCGGCTGGACGTTATTATGAACGATGTGTGTGGTGCCAGCCTCGATATGGGAGCGGAGATGAAAGCAGAAGTTTTCCTGCCGGAAGATTACCAACCAGCAGAAGATGAGCCGTTTATGAATGACCGGCAGATCGAGTATTTTCGACGTAAGCTAAACGCTTGGAAACAAGAGCTTTTGGCTGAGAGCCGGGACACTATCGAAGGTCTTCAAGACAATACCCGAAACATTCCAGACATCGCCGACCGCGCCAGCGAAGAGACTGATCGCGCGCTTGAGCTGCGAACACGCGACCGTCAGCGCAAACTGGTCGCCAAGATCGACTCGGCGTTGCGTCGCATCGACGAAGGCGAATATGGTTACTGCGAAGTCACAGGCGACCCGATTTCGCTGAAACGACTGGACGCACGTCCAATCGCGACCATGACGCTCGAAGCTCAGGAACGTCACGAGCGCCGCGAAAAAGTACATCGCGACGATTGATCCTGAAGGGACATCCAAAGAATACGACGCCGGGGCTTTCGTCCCGGCGTTTTTCATTTCAGAAAGAGCACATGAGTCTCATTGGTCTGAATATTTGCGTTGTTGGCGGTGGTATCGGTGGCTTGACCGCCGCAATTGCCCTGGCGCGTCGGGGCGCGTCAGTCGAAGTGCTGGAGCAAGCGCCGGTCATTTCAGAGGTCGGGGCAGGGATACAGGTCTCGCCCAACGGAATGTGCGTACTTGCGGCGTTGGGGGTGGCAGACGACATTCAGGCGCGCTCTGTGCAGGCCGAAGCGGTCGAGTTGCGAGATTATCGCGCATCGCGGCTGGTGACGCGCCTGAACCTTGGCCTTTTGGATGCAACGCAGAAGTATTTCTTTCTGCACCGCGCTGATTTGATCGACAGTCTGACCCAAGGTGCCAAGGCGGCGGGTGTCACGGTACACGTGGGGCAGAAGGCGGTCGCTGTGCAGGCGGGACATCCTGCATCGGTGACGCTTGAGAATGGCGACAAGCGCACAGCGGATCTGGTGGTCTGTGCCGATGGGCTACATTCCATCGGACGTGGCGCGTTGAATGGAACGCTCGCACCCTATTTCACGCGACAGGTTGCTTGGCGTGCGATCGTGCCCAATACCATCGACCACCCAAATGTCGCGCGGGTTCACATGGGGCCGAAGCGTCATGTAGTTACTTATCCTTTGCGCGATGGATCCGGCGTGAATCTGGTTGCTGTTGAGGAAAAAGGCGCTTGGGGTGAAGAAAGCTGGGCCACGCAGGATGATCCCGCCAATATGCTGGCCGCGTTTGAGGATTTCTGCGATCCGGTCAAACACTTGATGCGCGGTGCGCAAGCCGTTGGAAAGTGGGGTCTTTTCAAGCATCCGGTTGCCTTAAAGTGGAGCGATCAAGGGGTTGTATTGCTGGGCGATGCGGCCCATCCAACCTTGCCGTTCATGGCGCAGGGCGCGGTTATGGCGATTGAAGACGCTTGGGTTTTGGCGGCCAGTCTGGACCGTACTGATGACCTTGCCGCTGGGCTTGCGGCCTATCAGGAACGCCGGTTTGAAAGGGTCTCAAAGATCGTTGAAACCGCCAGCAAAAACGCGTGGCGATATCATCTGAGTTTCCCACCGCTTCGGTTTGCCGCGCATTCTGTGATGCGGTTTGGCGGCGCCGTGGCGCCGTCCAAAATGATGGGTCAATTCGATTGGATCTATCGTCACGATGTGACCGCAGATTAGGCGGCCAGATCCACCCAGACCGGAACGTGATCTGAGGGCTTCTCGCGTCCACGCACGTCTTTGTCTATTTGGCAATCGAGCAGCAAATCGGCGCATTGCGGTGAAAGCAGGAAGTGGTCGATGCGAATGCCGTCGTCACGATTCCACGCGCCGGCCTGATAATCCCAGAAGGAATAATGCTCGGGGCCAAAGGTCCGGGCGCGGAAGGCTTCGGTGAAGCCAAGGTTCAACAACCGACGATAGGCCGCGCGGCTTTCGGGCAGGGCGGCGGCATCTTCGTGCCAGGCCTCGGGGCGACGGGCGTCTTCGTCTTGAGGGATGATGTTGTAGTCACCCGCCATCAAAAACGGCTCTTCGGTTGCCAGCAACTCTTCGGCGCGGGCCTGAAGACGGGCCATCCAACGCAGTTTATAGTCGTATTTTGGACCCGGCACCGGGTTTCCGTTGGGCAAATACAGGTTGCACACGCGTACGGGCGTGTCGCTCATGACGGTGGCTTCGATCCAGCGGGCCTGTTCGTCTTCGGGCTCACCTGGCAGTCCGCGCACCACATCTTCAAGTGGGAACTTGGACAGGATCGCCACACCGTTGAAGCTTTTTTGTCCAAAAGTTTCAACGTTATAGCCGCGGTCCTCAAACAGCTCGCGCGGAAAGTTTTCGTCGATGGATTTGATTTCCTGCAGCATCACCACATCCGGTGCTGCCTCGTCCAACCAAGCTGGGAACGCATCGATCCGAGCCTTGATTCCGTTGATATTGAAGATTGCAACTTTCATACTGCGACTATGCCGTTCGGGACATGCGCCCACAAGTCGATTTGGAGAGGGACCATGAAATATTCAGTGGAACGCGAACTTGATGTGCCAAGGGACAAAGTGATCGCGCTTTTTGAGGATCGCGACGGGCTGTTTGAATGGCAGGAAGGATTGCAGAGTTTCGATCACGTCTCTGGCGAACCCGGGCATCCCGGTGCTGTTTCAAAATTGCGCTTCAAAATGGGCAAGCGCGAGATCGAGATGGCGGAAACCATTCAGGACCGCGCGCTGCCCTATCTGTTCTCGGCCGTTTACGAGGCGGATGCGGTGTGGAATCTGGTCGAAAACCATTTCACAGAGCTGCCAGAGGGCCGCACGCATTGGCGTATTCAGACAGAATTCCGGTGCCGCGGTTTCATGCGGGTGATTGCATTTCTCATGCCCGGCATGTTTCGAAAACAAACCGCGAAGTATATGGATTTATTCAAGGAATTTGCAGAGCGCGCTTAAGGCTACATCGAGAAGCTTGTGCCGCAACCGCAAGAGCTTGTGGCGTTCGGGTTGTTGATGACAAAGCGCGCGCCGATCAGTTCTTCGGTGAAATCAATCGTGGCATCCGCCAGAAACGGAAGCGAGACACTGTCCACAACAACCTTCTCGCCGTTTCCTTCAAGCACCAGATCGTCATCGGCTGGAGCATCCAGCTTGATCTCGTATTGAAAACCCGAACAGCCGCCACCTTCGACCGCGATGCGCAGGGCCTGACCCTGATCTGCGGCGCCAATTTCGGCGAGTTGTTGGAAAGCACGGTTTGTTACACGCGGTGGCAGTTGCATTTTCTTACTCCTGACAGGCATTTGGACGACTGAGTCGCCTATTATCCTGATGCGAACTGCAATATATGTCGCGCAAGAGTAGTCGACAAGGAGGCGCAGCATGATCGCGCCATTTGCATCAGATCCCCAAGCCGCCCGAGGCCGTGCCGTTACGGAAGAAGAAAGCGCATTTCGGTCGTGCTTTCAGCGGGATCGGGACCGGATCATCCACTCCAGCGCGTTTCGCCGTCTCAAGCACAAGACGCAGGTGTTTGTGGAACACGAGGGTGACTATTTCCGCACGCGACTGACGCATTCCATCGAAGTGGCTCAGGTAGCGCGCACCATCGCAGGCGCGCTTGGCCTGAACCAAGAGCTGACCGAAGCGGTTGCGCTGGCGCATGATCTGGGGCACACGCCCTTTGGACACACAGGCGAGGACGCGCTGCATGAACTGATGGCGCCTTACGGCGGGTTTGATCATAACGCGCAGGCGATCAAGATCGTGACCTCGTTGGAACGCCACTACGCAGAGTTTGACGGTCTGAACCTGACTTGGGAAACCCTTGAGGGCATTGCCAAGCACAACGGCCCTGTTGTTGGCGATGTGCCTCATGCCTTGGCGGACTACGATCAGGTTTTTGACCTTGAGCTTCACACCCACGCCAGCGCCGAGGCACAGGTGGCCGCGCTGGCGGATGACGTTGCTTATAACAACCACGATCTGCAGGACGGTCTGCGGGCCGGGTTGTTCACCGAGGCCGAAATCTGTCATTTGCCGATCATTGGGACCTGTTTTGAAGAGGTCGATAAACTCTATCCCGGCCTGGACCGCAATCGCCGCAAACACGAAGCTTTGCGTCGGGTCTTTGGGGTTATGGTGGCCGATGTGATCGACACATCCCGTGCGCTTCTGGCAGAGGCCGACGCAAAGTCAGCACAAGACATCCGCGAATACGGCTCGCCGGTTATTGCATTCTCGGACGATGTTTGGGCGCAGATTGTTGAAATCAAAAGCTTTCTGTTCAAACGCATGTACCGCGCGCCCTCTGTCGTGGAAAAGCGTATTCAGGTGACCAAAGTCGTTGAAACGCTTTTCCCGCTGTTTTTAGAGGACAAGAACCTTCTGCCCGCCCGGTGGCACTCCGATATCGCGCGTCTTAACGATGATGTGTCGATCGCGCGCAAGGTTTCGGATTACATCGCGGGCATGACGGATCGTTTCGCACTGACAGAATACGAGCGTCTGACAGGAACTAAGCTGCCTCTGTGACCATCGCGCCAAAGCACAGCTTGTTGTGATCCAGATCGCGCACATAGGCCGAGACATAAGGCCCGCGTTCCGACACGCCGCCTTCGCAACTGGCCCCCAGCGCGATCGCCTTGTCATAAAGGCGTTGCACGTCCTCGGCGCTGTCCAGCGTGAACCCCAGCATCGAGCCGTTGCCCTTGGTCGCTGGTTGCGCATCAAAAGGCAGTGCCACGGCAAAGGTGAAATCCTGTCCTTGCCAATATGTCATGCGGTCCGTTTCCATCAGTTTTTGAACGCCGTCATTTTCAAGCAGCTTGTCATAAAAGGCGACCGAAGCCTCCAAGTTATTTGTACCCAATACCAAATAGTTAAGCTTCATTTGTTAGCCTTTCATAGAAGCACAAGTGCGCTAAGCCGCACGGTGTGAAGCCTGTATAAGCAGGGCGGCTGTCAGCGTGCGTCAGCAGGGTTGGGGACAGTTTGGAATGCGCAAACCACTCGGCACCATTGACGCGGGCCATAGGGGTGGTAAACCCGCGCGGGAGTAAAAAGGATAAACCCATGAACCTCTTCTCCGAGATTCGCGACTTGGTGACCGATAACCTGCATGCCATGCTGTCCGAAGGCTCTTTGCCGCGCGGACTAAGCTTTGACAATGTGGCGGTCGAGCCTCCGCGCGATGCGGCGCATGGGGACATGGCTACCAATGCCGCGATGGTACTGGCCAAACCTGCCCATATGAAACCCCGCGATATCGCGACATTGCTGGTTGAAAATCTGGCGCTGGACCCGCGGATTGAGTCTGCAGAGGTGGCGGGGCCGGGGTTTATCAACCTGCGTTTGTCAGAAAGCCTGTGGCGCGATCTGGTGAAGGATGTGCTGACCAAAGGCACTGATTTCGGCCGGTCTGGCATGGGGCAGGGCAAGAAGGTGAATGTGGAATATGTTTCTGCTAACCCAACCGGGCCTTTGCATGTCGGTCACACGCGCGGCGCTGTCTTTGGTGATGCGCTGGCGTCGTTGCTAGACTTTGCTGGCTATGAGGTGACGCGGGAATATTACATCAACGACGGCGGTGCGCAGGTCGATGTCTTGGCGCGTTCTGTGTACCTGCGGTATTTGGAAGCACATGGTCAGGACGTGGCCTTTGAGGATGGCACCTATCCTGGCGACTATCTGGTGCCCGTCGGACAGGCGCTGAAAGACAAGGTTGGCGATGCCTATGTAGGCAAGGACGAGAGCGTCTGGCTGGCAGAGATCCGTGAATTCGCGACCGAGGCTATGATGGATCTGATCCGGTCCGACCTTGCCGCTCTGAACATCACGATGGACAAGTTCTTTTCGGAAAAATCCTTGTACGGCACAGGCTTAATCGAGGATGCTCTTGCGTCTCTTGAAGCCAAGGGGCTGATCTATGAAGGCGTTCTCGAGCCGCCAAAAGGCAAAACACCCGAGGATTGGGAGCCACGCGAGCAGACCCTGTTCAAGTCCACGGAACACGGTGATGACGTCGACCGTCCGGTCAAGAAATCTGACGGGGCATGGACCTATTTCGCGCCTGATATCGCCTATCACTACGACAAGGTGCAGCGCGGTTATGACGAGCTGATCGACATCTTTGGCGCGGACCACGGCGGGTATGTCAAACGGATGAAAGCGGCTGTGTCGGCGCTGTCTGATGGCAATACGCCTTTGGACATCAAGCTGACCCAACTGGTAAAGCTGTGGAAGAATGGCGAGCCTTTCAAAATGTCCAAGCGGGCTGGTAATTTTGTCACCCTGCGCGATGTGGTCGAGCAGGTGGGGGCAGACGTCACGCGGTTTGTAATGCTGACCCGCAAGAACGACGCGCCATTGGACTTTGATTTTGACAAGGTACTTGAGCAGTCCAAGGACAACCCGGTATTCTATGTGCAATATGCGCACGCACGGGTGTGCTCGGCGCTTAGGAAAGCCAGTGAGGCGGGTGTTGCCGTGGCCGACACTGATCTGGCGGCCGCTGACCTGTCGCTCTTGTCTGATCCGGCCGAGATTTCGGTCGCCAAGAAAGTTGCCGAATGGCCGCGTTTGGTCGAGATTGCGGGCCGCACAAACGAGCCGCACCGCGTTGCGTTCTATCTCTATGAGCTCGCCTCAGAGCTGCACAGCCTGTATCACATGGGCAAAGACAATCCTGATTTGCGCTTTGTTCAAGAGGACAACGCACAGGTGACACAGGCGAAAATCGCGCTGGCACGGGCCGTAGCCATTGTTATTTCCGCAGGTCTTGGTATTCTGGGGGTAACTCCGGCACAAGAGATGCGCTGAATGCACAAGATGTCGGGGTGAGGCAAAGGCAAGCGAACCCCGGCGACGCAGGGCAACGACCCCAACGATCGCCAACAGAGCAGAGGCGATCATGGCGCAAATTCCTATGGATGGACCGCAGTCAGAGACTGATCCCGGTGCTGTATTGGGCACCGTGACCAACTGGGCCGGAGCGGCTGTTTCCCTTGCATTGATTGTCGGCGCCGTGATGTGGGGCCATTCGCTGTTGTCTCGTGATGTCTCTGGTGTGCCTGTTGTGCGCGCGCTGGATGGCCCGATGCGAGAGCAACCGCTTGATCCGGGCGGGGCACAAGCCGCGCATCAGGGGTTGTCCGTGAATAAAGTCGCTGCAGAAGGTACAGCGCAAGCGCCGGGTGATCGGTTGGTTCTGGCACCGAACTCCGTGGATTTGACGGCCGAAGATGCGCCGCTGTCCAGCGAAGCGATTGATCTGGCGGCACGCACGGCGACGCGTCAGAATTCCGGCACAGAAATCACAGCGCCCAAACCGATTGACCTGAGTGGCTTTGCCACCACCTCGGCCTCGGGCAAAATCCAGAAGGATCCGCTTGTCGGCGCCGGAGAGACCTATGGCCCAGTTCGCGCGGTTGCGGGGGGGCTTGGAACATCCCTGCGTCCACGCTTGCGCCCATCGCTTGAGACCGCGGCTGCAACGCAATTGCCCGCAGCGCCCGCGATCAACGATGGCTCGACGCTGCCAGAGGGCACCCGGCTGGTGCAACTTGGCGCCTTTGCGAGCGCCGAAATCGCTCAGGATCAATGGGCGCAGCTGCAACGCAAATTCAGCGCCTATCTTGGTGACAAAGACCTCGTGATCCAAAAAGCTAACAGCGGTGGCAAAGTGTTCTATCGTCTGCGCGCCGTCGGTTTTGCCGATCTCAGCGATGCGCGGCGTCTGTGTTCCGCACTCAAGGCGCAGAACACGGATTGTATCCCGGTCGTCACGCGATGACCCCGTTTGGGGCCGCCATCTTTGGATGTTCGGGGCTCGCGCTCTCCCCTGACGAGCGTGATTTCTATAAAGATTACAATCCTTTTGGGTTTATCCTGTTTGCGCGCAACGTCGGTGATGCGGACCAACTTAAACGTTTGACGCAAGATCTTCGCGACAGTGTAGGACGTGATGCTCCGGTCCTGATCGATCAAGAAGGCGGACGGGTGCAACGCCTGCGTCCCCCTTTGGCGCGCGAGTGGCCCGCGCCGCTGGACCATGCGGAAACCCTTGGCGATCACGCCGAGCGGGGTTTTTATTTACGCCACCGTATCATCGCACAAGAACTGTTGGCCTATGGCATCGACACCAGTTGCGCACCGATGCTGGATGTTGCGCAGGCGGACACGCATGCGTTTCTGAAAAACCGCTGTTATGGCACGTCGGCGGATGTGGTGACAGAACTGGGTCAGGCCGCTGCGCGCGGGCTGTTGGATGCAGGCGTTCTACCCGTGGCCAAACATATTCCCGGCCATGGACGCGCAGTATTGGACAGCCATCTGGAATTGCCCCGCACACAGGCCACACAAGACGAGTTGGCCGCGGATTTCGCGCCGTTTCGGGCGATGAAAAACCTGCCAATGGCGATGACCGCGCATGTAGTCTATGAGGCCTATGACGACCACCCCGCAACCACGTCGCAGACTGTCATTGATCTGATCCGCAATGACATCGGGTTTGATGGTCTGCTGATGTGTGACGACCTGTCGATGGAAGCCCTGAGCGGCAGCGTTGAAGACAGGGCATCAGCAAGTCTTGCGGCTGGCTGCGACGTCATTTTGCA
>NZ_CAXREH010000190.1:0-3929 GCF_964229375.1 Cognatishimia sp. | reverse complement strand
TGGGGTGAAGGGCACGGCAATCTGCAACTTGGGATAATAGCGCCCGCCCGCATTCTGATAGGCATGCGCCCAATTGTGATCAAAGACATACTCGCCCTGACTATGCCCCTTGGCGTAAAGCGGCGCCGCCGCGATCAGCTCGGATCCGGCGTGTGCCGTCAGATATTGCGGCTGCCAGCCAGTGCCCGGCCCGACAGAGCCGCTGTCCTCAAGCGCCTTTAGAAATCGATAGGTGGTAAAGGGATCAGATGGCCGCATCCCTTCCGGGCAGGCGCAGGCATCCCATGCGCCAGGGTCGATATCAGCCAGCGACTGATGCAGTTGAATTTCAATGGGTTCGCTCATCTCTGCCCCTCATCCCATATTTGGCGCAGCGGCGTCGATGTTCAAGCGGGGATCTTGGCAAGATATTGTTCAAAGGTGATGTTTGCCGCCACCTTGCGAGCTTCGTCTTCAAGGCTTTGCGATGTGACGGTCCAACACAGAATGTCAGCGCCTTCGGATTTCAGGTCAGCCACACGCGCGCGCGACAGATCATCAACCTCGTGGCTGATGAAACTGGCACCCACCCGGTCAAAATCCGGGATGCCTCGCAGGTGGTCGCACACGGACATGGGCAAGGTTGGCCAACGGTCATAGATATAGCTGCTGGTTGTGATGCCCCGCGGGATCTGCGGACAAAGAGTTGCCATTTCAGCCACGCTGTGCGGATTAAAGGACATCACCGCTACAGGCCCCTGATAGGCGTTCAGGGCCGCAACCGCCGCGCTCTCTAGCGCGCCGATGTTCGGCCCCATCTGACCATCCTGATCTTTCAATTCGATCAATAGCGGCACCCGACCACGCACCAGCTCCAGTACCTCTGGCAAGGTCGGAATGCCCTCATCGCCGCCGATCAACGCGATGTCGGCAAGTTCTGACGCTGATTTCTGGCGCACAGCACCTTTGGCGTGGGCCAGCCGTTGCAGGCCATAGTCGTGAAACACCATGGCTTGATTGTCGCTGGACAATTGCAGGTCAATTTCGATGCCATAGCCTGCATCAATCGCCGCAGAAATGGCGGCCCGGCTGTTTTCCGGGCGGCCATCAGTAACATCATGCAGCGCACGATGCGCCAGAGGTGTTGTCAGAAACTCGGGCGCTAGTTTTGGGGTCATTTGATCTGAAAGATGCCTTCGATCTCGACGGCCACGCCAAATGGCAGCGACGCAGCGGAGACGGCTGATCTGGAATGACGACCTGCGTCGCCCAGCGCCTCGGCCAGAAAATCTGAGGCGCCATTCACCACTTTGGGCTGATCGCCAAAATCACCGGTCGAGTTCACAAAGCCCGTCAGTTTCACAACGCGCACCAGACGATCCAGATCGCCACCACAGGCCGCTTTGACCTGCGCCAGCAGCGAAATTGCGCATGTTTTCGCGGCCGCAGCGCCCGCGTCCACGTCCATGTCATCGCCAAGCTTGCCGGTGATAAACCCATCCGCATTTGCAGAGATCTGACCCGAGACATACAGTGTGTCGCCAACCTGAACATAGGGGACATAGTTTGCCGCCGGTGCAGGCGCATCCGGCAGTGTCACGCCCATTTCGGCCAGCTTGTTTTCAAAACCACTCATCGGCTTTCCTTTTTTGACTCTGGCAGCACTCTAGGGCTGCGCCAAGCCCATGAGAAGCGCAATTTCGAGGGATGTTCAAGCCTCTCGAAACGCCTTGCGCGCATAGTCTGTGAACGGGGCCAAAAGATAGCTTAGCACGCTGCGTGCTTGGGTGGTGAAATAGGCTGTCACGGGCATCCCAAGTTGCGCTGACTGCGCGAATTGGCTGTCTTGGTCGGGCAAGGTGATTTCCACATCAAAATACCCCCGACCAGAGGCCTCATCGACCAGTACATCTGGTGAAATGCGGTCCACCCAGCCCTCCTGCCACAGATCTTCGCCTAGCCCGTTCAGATGCAAGCGCACGGCTTGGCGGGGAAAAACATGGGCGATGTCCTGCGGTGAAATTCGCACTCGTGCGCGCAATCCGGTGCCCACCGGCACGATCGCCATTGCCGGATCCGCAGGGCGCAGCACCGTAGTCGCCGTCGCGACCCTCAGATCATGCACCTTCCCGGCGAATGGCGCGCGCAGGTGCAAGCCATCTTGTTTGGCCGCAAGCTCGTCAAGTGATGTGCGCAGCTGGCTGATGTCTTGGTCCAGCTGATCCAGTGCCTGCCAAGCGTCCGCGCGGCGCGCCGACACTTGGCGCTCAAGGTCCAGATCGATTTCAACCATCTGTCCTGACATCGCAGTTTTATCTGCCTTCACCGCGGCCAGTTCGCCCTCAAGCGCCGAGATCTGCGACCGCATCGGCAAAAGCGTGGCCGCGGGCGCGACGCCTTTCGCAACCAGCGTGGACTGGTCCTGCAAGTCTTGTCGGCGCAGGGACAACTGGGTTTCAAGAGCCCGCGCCTGTGCACCTGCGGCTTTGATCTGTGCCGCTATCGTGCGCTGCCTTTGACGAAGCTGGGCTGTGAGGCTGGCCAGATTGCGCTGTGTCGCGGTCAACAGGTCGATCTGGGTATCTCTGAGTGTGTCAGGAATGTCCATCTGGCCAAAAGGCGTCGAGACTTGTTCGAAACCTATGGTCGCTTCGCCCGCGGCCAATGCCCTTAATCGGGCGCGTCGCGCGTGTCGGTCCAACAGGTTTTGCACAAGCGCCTTTTGCTGGTGCGGCAACGCAGGATCAGCCAGCACAAGCACCACATCGCCCGCGGCCACGTTTTGCCCGGGCGTCACAGAGAGCCGCTTGACGGGCCCACCTTTAGGATGCTGCACCCAATGGGTTGACTGCCCCAATGCCACTCGCCCCTGCGCAACAACCGCGCCTTGGATTGATGTGAATGCCGCCAGTCCGCCAAAGCCGAGCGTCAGGCAAATTAGCGTCGCAATCCCCAAGTGCATCGCGCGGCGTCCTGTTATGGCGGCTTTCATGACACAAGATCCAAGGGCGCCTGCTGCCCGTCTGCGGCGCGTGGCGCGAGGAACCGAGCGAGCACAGAATCCCGAGGCCCCAGCGCGCGACAGCGCCCCTGATCCAGCCAAAGCAACTTTGACACATGCGTGAGTGCAGTCGGATGTTGTGCCGTGAAGACCGTGACAAGACCTGCTTTTGACCGCCTTTCCAGCAAGGCGTTCAACACCTGTGCCCCCTCTGGCGGTTGCGCCGCATATGGGTCGTCTAACAGCAGAACCGAGGGGGGATCATAGAGGGCTTGGGCAAATTGCAACCGGTCCTGTACCGCCTTGGGCCATGCGGCAAACGCCTCTTTTATGTCGGTCATCGCACCCTCTTTCAGCCTTGCGATGTCGGCCGAAATGCCTGCATGAATTGCCGCCCGCTCAAAATCTGAAACGCGTGTATTTTCCTGAAATCCCACTAGGTTTTGCGCAACCGAGCCTGTGAACACCTTTGGACCGCCGGCCAGAAGCATTACATCCTGCGCAACCCGGTCCGGATCTTCTGTATTTCCATGCGATGCCAAGGTTTTCAGTAGCTCTGATTTCCCAGCGCCCGAGGCCCCAATCACGCCCAGCACCTCTCCGGCCTCCAGGGTCAGATCGAAAGGCGCCAATGCGGGTTGGCCTGCCTGCACGAGGCTTATGGACTTCATAGAAAGGCCAGACCTGTGTGATCTCGACGTGAAATCAACATCCGCCTCAACGCATTTCTTGGGCATGTCGGCCAGCACGCGCCACCCTTTGCGCGCTTCAACCACGATCGGCCAGTGCGCCGCAAGAACATCAACGGGGCCCATTGCACGCACCAACAGAATGGTCGCGGCCACCATCGCCCCCGCGGACAGCGCATCCTGAAGCACCAGAACAGCGCCCAACCCAAGCATGGCCGATTGCAAGCACAGCTTCCAAGTCCGCTGTGCCGCATCAAAGG
>NZ_CAXREH010000189.1:0-4459 GCF_964229375.1 Cognatishimia sp. | reverse complement strand
GTGATCTATTTCGTCCTGTCGCGCATCGCGCTGCCGCGCATTGCTGCGGTTCTGGCCGAGCGTCAGGGGACGATCACCAACGACATCGCCAAAGCTGAAGAGCTGAAGGCGCAAGCGGTAGAAGCAGAAGAGGCCTATAACAAGGCACTCGCGGATGCACGGGCGGAAGCCTCTCGCATCGTTGCGGAAACCAAAGCAGAGATTCAAGCCGATCTGGACGCGGCCACCGCGAAAGCGGATGCAGAAATCTCGGCCAAAGCTGCTGAGTCCGAGAAGGCAATTGCCGAAATCCGGGCTGGCGCGGTTGAGAGCATCCAAGCGGTTGCGACCGATACGGCGAACGAAATCGTTACAGCACTGGGCGGCAAGGCAGATGCCAAAGCCGTTGAGAAAGCTGTAGCTGAGCGGATGAAAGGCTAAGAGACATGCGTAAACTGGCTACTCTTTTCGCCCTGACCGCAGCGAGCCCGGCTTTCGCAGCCTCTGGCCCGTTCTTCTCACTGACGAACACGGACTTCATCGTTACGATGGCGTTCATCCTGTTCATCCTCGTGCTGTTCTATTTCAAAGTGCCGTCCCTTCTGGGTGGTATGCTGGACAAGCGCGCCGAGGGTATTCAGTCCGAGCTGGACGAAGCCCGTGCCCTGCGCGAAGAAGCCCAGACCATTCTGGCCTCTTACGAGCGCAAGCAGAAAGAAGTTCAGGAACAAGCGGATCGCATCGTGGCACAAGCCAAAGACGAAGCGGTTGCGGCGGCTGAACAGGCGAAGGTTGACCTGCAGGCCTCTATCGCGCGCCGTCTGGCCGCAGCAGAAGAGCAGATCGCATCTGCCGAAGCGTCTGCTGTCAAAGAGGTTCGTGACCAAGCGATCACCGTCGCAGTTGCGGCCGCGGATGCTGTGATTGCCAAAGGCATGACAGCGGCTGACGGCAACAAGCTGATCGACGCGGCGATTGCCGAGGTTGACGCGAAGCTGCACTGATTTCGATTGGGGCCTCGCCCCCACGATTAGAATTAAACCCGGTTCCTAGCGGCCGGGTTTTTTCATGCCTAAACGGTGTCCGGAAATTCCATCGACCCAGCGCTATGCGGTTTCTTGCATATGCCAGAAAGTTGAATTGGATCCAGCTTACTCCTCTGTACGTAATATGAACGGTATCAGTGGAGGAAGTTCAACATGCCCTTATCCAGACGACAATTCATCGCCAGTAGCGCCGCAACCGCAGCCTTGGCCACACCAGTTATGTCCGCAGCGCCTAAGCTGGGCGTCAGCTTTGGCAATTTTCACCGGGTCAAACTTGGTGGCTTTGAGATCACGACGCTGTCTGCCGGCACACGCGTTGTCGAGTCACCCCAGAACATCTTGGGCATGAATGTCAGCCCCGAAGAGTTCGCCGCCGCATCAGATGCCGCGAATATTCCTGCAGACTCGTCTCGGTTCTATTTCACGCCGGTCCTGGTCAATACAGGCTCCGAGCTGGTGCTGTTTGACACAGGCCTCAACGGTCAAATGACGCTCGCCCAGATCGAAGCGGCTGGCTATTCAGCAGACCAGATCGACAAGGTCATCATCACCCACATGCACGGCGACCACATTGGCGGACTCAGCGGGGACGCGGGCGAAACCTTTGCAGGGGCGGCATACTACTCCGGCGCAACCGAGAACAACTTTTGGGCGGGGCGCGACAACGACAATTACAAAACCAAGGTTCAGCCCCTGGCTGAAAAGTTCACCTTCATCGATGACGGCGCCTCGGTTGCGTCCGGCATCACCGCCATGGACACCAGCGGCCATACACCGGGCCACATGGCTTACATGATCGAAAGCGAGGGCGCCTCGATGCTTTTGGGCGCAGACTTTGCCAACCACTATGTCTGGTCACTGGGCTATCCTGATTGGGAAGTGCGCTTTGATATGGACAAGTCAGGCGCGGCCAAACAACGGCGCCGGATCTTGGACATGCTGGCCGCGGACAAAATCCCGTTCACCGGATATCACATGCCGTTCCCGGCAATCGGCTATGTGTCCACGCGGGGCGACGGGTTCGAGTACGAACCGGCGACCTATCAGCTTGCGCTTTAAACCAAGCTAGGGTGGGGCAGGTCTTGGGACTTTGCCTCACTCGCGCCCTTGCTCGTGTTCAAACCGCTGTTTGGCAATCTCTTCGTTTTTCTGCTCTTTGCCGTGATCTCCAAGCGCACGCTCAACATAGCTGAGGTGCGCTTCGACGGCGGCGCGGGCTTCACTGGCATCGCGGGCTTGTAGGGCCGAGTTTATCGCGCGGTGCTGTTCCAGCAGGACTTCGCGGGTGGTGCGCTGTTTGAACATGACAGTTCGATTATAGAACACCCCTTCGCGCAACAGATCATACATCGAGCGCATCATATGCAGCATGATGACGTTGTGGCTTGCCTCAATGATGGCCTGATGGAAGTCTGCGTCCAGCCTCGCTTCGTCGGCAGGATTGCGTTTGGGATGCGCCGCTTCCATCTTTTCAAACACTGCATTGATGACCTTCAGATCGGTGTCTGACGCAAAGCTCGCGGCGCGTTCAGCGGCCAGACCCTCCATGTCACGGCGAAACGCGATATAGTCAAAAACCGCCTCGTCATGGCTGGCGAAAAGCGTCGTCAAAGCTGGCGCAAAGGCGCTGCCCAGAACGTCGGCCACGAAAATCCCCGCGCCCGCTTTGGCGCTGAGCAGGCCACGTTCTTGCAGTTCAGACACCGCCTCTCGCAGCGACGGGCGCGACACACCAAGCTTGTCCGCCAGTTCGCGTTCCGCTGGTAACCGTTCGCCCGGACGCAGAATGCCGCGCAAGATCAGCAGTTCAATCTGGCGCACCACAGAGTGCGAAAGTTTTTCGGGGGTGACTTTCTGGAAGGGCATGAGGCTTTTTGACGGACCTGTCGAAACTGGTCAAGTGATTTGACCACCTGTGGGGATGCTTGGAAAGTCCCAAAATGCAAAGCAAGGTCAGACCTATTGACGTAAATGGGTCAAGTGTGCTTACGTAAAAATGTAGGTTAATAGTGAGTAACACGATGTCCTTGAAAGAGCATTTCGCAAGTCGCGCCACGCGCATGAAAGCGTCTGAAATCCGAGAGCTGTTGAAACTCCTCGATCAGCCCGACATCATCTCCTTTGCTGGTGGCATTCCAGATCCGGACCTGTTCCCGAAAGAGGCCTTTGCGACGGCGATGTCGCAGGTCATCACCGAGAACCCGGCAGCCTTGCAGTATTCCTCAAGCGAAGGCTATGCGCCGCTGCGCCGATGGCTGGCGCAGCATATGACAGAGATCGGCGTTCCTGCGGATGCGGACAATATCTTTATCACGTCAGGGTCACAGCAGGCCTTGGACTATCTGGGCAAGCTCTATCTGTCGCCAAACGATACGGCGCTGGTCACCTGGCCAACGTATCTGGGCGCGCTGGGTGCGTTTAACGCCTATGAGCCGCGTTATGACCAGCTGAATCCGACGGGAAACCGGGGGGCTGACGACTATACCGCGGGGGCCGAAGCCGCGGGCGGACGCGTGAAATTTGCCTATCTGTCGGCGGATTTCTCTAATCCTACAGGGGAAACTGTGGACCAAGCGGGCCGCGAGCGGCTGATTGACGAATGTGACCAGATGGATTGCGCCTTGATCGAAGACGGCGCTTATCAGGCGCTTCGGTTTGACGGAGATGCTATCGCGCCAATTCAGGCCATTGAATGCGCGCAGAAAGGCAGCTTGGAGGCCTGTCGCACGATCTATTGCGGCAGTTTCTCAAAGACGCTGTCGCCGGGTCTGCGGATCGGTTGGGTGTGCGCGCGCAAAGATGTGATTCAGAAACTGGTCCTGATAAAACAAGCCGGTGACTTGCACACCCCGACGCTTAATCAGATGGCAGTTCATCGCGTCGCCGAGACGCTGTTTGAGACGCATATCACCAAGCTGCGCACGCTCTATGCCGGGCGGCGCGACGCCATGCTTGCGGCACTGGCGCAAGAGATGCCTGAGGGTGTCAACTGGACGCGTCCCGAGGGCGGCATGTTTATCTGGATCACGTTGCCCAAAGGCTTGGACGGCAAAACGTTGTTGGAACATGCTGTCAAATCGCATCGGGTGGCCTTTGTTCCCGGTGGCGCGTTCTTTGCGGATGGATCGGGAAACAACACGATCCGATTGAGTTTCTCTTTGCCACCAGAGGATGTGATCGCAGCCGGTGTGTCCCGTCTGGCCGCCGCGATCAAAGACCTTATTGGCATGGACTAAAACTGTTCGCATTTTATTAAAGTTTTTCGCACAGGCTGAGGCCCATGCGATGGATTCTGTTGGGCATATGTTTGTTGGCGGGCTGTGACAGCCCCGGTATCGGGTATTCTTCGGCCGAGGTGACGCGGGTCTCTGTCGGTGAGAACAGCTTCTCGCTTAGGCGGTCCGGACATGTGGTGCAGGCGATCCGCACCAATT
>NZ_CAXREH010000188.1:0-27552 GCF_964229375.1 Cognatishimia sp. | reverse complement strand
GCGCTTCAGAGGGGCGCAGTGTTTTACCAAAGAACTGGTTGATCGTATGAAGGTTGATCGGCATCGCATAGACCTGATCGCGCACCTGTGCTTTGACCTGATGTCGGTACGGCATCATCTGGCAATGGGCGTTCATGAAGTCCCAGACATCTTCATCGTCAGTGTGAAAGATATGGGGGCCATAGACGTGCACCATGACACCTGTTTCGGTGTCTCTTTCAGTGTGACAATTGCCCGCCACGTGGTCGCGTTCGTCAATCACCGTACAGCGGTGTCCTGCCTGCGCAAGCCGCCGCGCAATGACCGCGCCTGTAAATCCGGCACCCACAATCAGAACTTGTTTTGCGTCAGGCATCTAGGCTTTCCTCGCGCAGCCGCGCTGCGAAACTGTTTGGGGGAAGGCTGGTGTTGGTTAGCCTGCGAAATGAGCTGTTCCAAAGATGGATGGTCTGCGCCTCTCTTGGGAGCGAGGCCAAAAACGCGTTAGCCTCTTGTAAGAAAGCGGACACCTCTCGGTAATCAACGGGATAGTGATAGGTGTAGTTGCGCACCGACGACTTCATCCGGTGTTTTCGGATATAGTAACTTAGCGCTATTGGTCCGTATTCGGCATAACGCGCGGCACCGGGATTGTAGGGTGCGCCGCCAAGGTTGCGCTTTACCTGATATCGCAGCCAGGGTGACAACCACGGAGGCATTTCGTAAGGCGCCGATGTGATGCGCACCAGATCTTGCAGAACGCGCGAGTCTGGCGGCATCCGCATAATCGCATTGCCCACCATCGCAGCATATGGGTTAAGCGATGCTCCAAACGGGCGCGGCCCTTCCCAGCCAAGAATAGTGGTCTGATCTGGATCAAGTGCGTGCAGGAAATACACATCCCAATCCACCCAAGTCCCCAGACCAAGCGACAAAAGCCGATACCGTAGCGCATCCGAAAACGGCGCCAAAGAGCCTGATTGTTCAGGTTGGGTAACACCGTCAAACAGGAAGATGTCGGCCTTGGGCGTGACCTCGTTTGCATCCTTGGCCGTCACACCACGCGGAAGGTCGGAGATCTCTCCATAGGCGTATGCGTGAACGCTGTGGCCGA
The DNA here is from genome assembly GCF_964229375.1 of Cognatishimia sp. Taxonomy (GTDB): domain Bacteria; phylum Pseudomonadota; class Alphaproteobacteria; order Rhodobacterales; family Rhodobacteraceae; genus Cognatishimia. The sequence continues at coordinate 26,459 of NZ_CAXREH010000188.1, read as the reverse complement.
CCCTGACTGCGGACTTAAGGCACGCGCGCGTCACCCAATTCAGCGGACCCGGGTCCACAAAAGTCACCAATGGAGGGTCGCTGAGCATCAGGTGATCCCGGAAATGGCCGACTGAACCTTGGCCTCAAGTTGGCTTTCCCGAAGGTCGTTCAAGATGTCCGCCGTCACGTTCACCGCATCGCTAACCTGGGCCTTTGTATGTTCGGACGAAATGAAAAACCGAAGGCGGGCTTCGTTCATAGGGACGCCCGGAAAGGCAATAGGCAAGACGTTGAACCCTCGCTGCAAGAGTTCCTGGCTGGCGGCAAGCGCGAGCGCTGTGTGGCCAACGATCACAGGCACGATTGAGGACCCAATGCTAAAGCCCGTGTCCAGCCCAGCCTTTTGTGCAGCCTCAAGAAAGAATGCTCCGTTGTCTTGCAACTTGGCGACGCGGTCGGGCTCTTGCTCAAGAATAGTGAGAGACGTCAGTGCGGCGGCGGCCAGATTGGGCGCAAGGGCGACGGAATACACAGACCCTGGTGCTTCGTATTTCAGAATGTCGATGAGGGCGCGCGATCCGGCAATATAGCCACCCGTGGATCCAAGGGATTTGCTGAGCGTTCCCATCCAGATATCAACCGCCTGCCCCGGGATATCAAACACCTCGCGCACGCCTTTACCGGTTGGCCCGATGCAGCCCAGACCGTGTGCCTCATCCACCATAAGCCAAAAGCCGTACTTCGATTTCAGGTCAATCAGGCGTCGCAGATCTGGGATGTCGCCATCCATCGAATAATGGCCCTCAACGATCACCAAAGTCGCGCGATACTGCCCTGCGGTGTCCGCCAGAATGGTCTCTAGCGCGTCGAAATCATTATGGGCGAAACTGCGTCGCGCGGCACCAGACAGCTGAATGCCTACGGTTGCGCTGTTGTGGACGAAGGCGTCGGAAATAATCTGGTCGTTCTTGCCCACCAGTGTCGCAATCGTTGAGATATTCGTGGCGTGGCCCGACACAAAAGTCAGCGCATCCTCGACATCATAGTGGCGTGCCAAAGCCTCTTCCAATGCGCGGTGAACCGGGCGTTGCCCTGCTGTCAATCGGCTGGCAGAGGCAGAAACACCGAAAGTGTCAATCGCCTGCTTGGCGGCTTTTGCCGGACGTGGATCGGCATTCAGACCGATATAATCGTATGATCCAAAGTTGATGACGTCTTTCTGTTGGATCTGACTGACCGCACCGGGCCGCGTTGCAAGCTCTCGAAATGTCGGATCGCCAAGGTTTTGCAGGCGTCCAATGTCGCGCATCACCTGACGTTCTTTGTAGCCGGGCAGACTGTCAAAAGAAGGGCTGCGCACGATTTTGGTGGGCGTTTTTCGGCCAATGGCATCCTTCGCGGCACTGAGCGCGCGTGATCGTTCCTGCGCCGACAGTTGGGACTTGCGGCGCGTCACGATGAAGCCTCGGAGGAAGATGGGTTCATATGTTGTTGCTGAAGTTTTTGTTTCAGCTTGGAGGTGCTGCCACCTGCCGGGTTGTCTTCGCCTTGGTCTGACGCAGAATGAATATGTGATACAAACATCTCGGCGATCTTTTCAATGCTGACCTCGTCTGCAAGCGTGGGCACCGGCAAGTCATCTCCAAGTGCCGCTTGTGCTGCCAATCCCATTTCGACCCCCATCAGCGAGTCCATTCCATATTCCGACAGCGGACGCGCGGGCGATAGATTGGCTTCTTGCACGCGCAAGATCGTGGCCACTTCGGCTTTCAGGAATGCGACAGCGCGTTTTACGGCTTTGGCATAGGGAAGCGCCTGTAATTCTGCGCGCAGATCGCCCATGTCTCGCCCTTTGGAAGAACGGTCTGCAAGCTGTTTCAGGGCCTCGTGAGTTGGCCTCGCAAGCACTTTCAGGGCCGCGGCGCTGGGGCCCCATTTCATCGGTGTGACGCTGACGCAGGCACCAGGGATTGGCGCGCTTAGCAGACGTCCCAACGCATGCAGAAGGCTTGTGGATTGAAACGGCACATTGCCCGACACCTGTGCAAGCATGCGCGCAAGTTTTTCATCGCGCGTCACATATCCTGCGTCGGTCACAGCCCCCCAGCCGATCGCCAATGCCGGCAATCCCAGTGCATGGCGGTTCTTGATCAGAGCGTCCTGGTAGGCGTTGGCCGCAACATAGGCCGCTTGGCCGTGGTTGCCAATCAATGTGGCCAACGAGGTGAAGGCGACAAAAGCCTGCAGATTGTCCTTGCGCGTCAACTGGTCAAGGTTCGCAAGGCCCGTGGTTTTGACAGGCAGCGTACGGGCAAGCGATGCATGCGAGAGGTCATGCAACGGTTGATCTTCGAGAACCATCGCGGAATGGAAGATACTGGCGATTGGGGCGGCTTCCCGAAGATCGCCTAACGTTTCCTCAAGTGCTTCGGCCTGCGCGATGTCACAGGCGATGGTGCGAATATCGACGCCTTTGGCGTGCAGCAAGCTCAACACTGGCTCTGCCTCTGCTCCGGCGGTTCCTGAGCGTCCAAGCAGCGCAATGCGCGTTGCGCCGCGCGCCGACAGCCAGTCTGCCACTTCCAGACCAAGCCCGCCGAGCCCGCCGGCTATAACGTGCCATCCCGAAGGATCGGCCATGAAGGTATCATTGGCGGACAAGGGGTTAGATTGAGAAACCTGGCGCTTTGGCGCGATTACGATTTTTCCGATAGGCCCGGAGCGCTGCATCAGGCGGAACGCATCAACCGTCTGATCCGCTTCAAATTTTGTATAGGGCAAGGTCGGATAGTCGCCGCTTGTGAGGCCCTCGACGACCTCGGCAAAGACCCGTCGCGCGGCCTTCGGGCGATCGGCCAGAAAGCTGTCTATGTCGACACCGAAATAAGAAACATTGTCTTTCAGTGCCCGCAATCCGACATGCGTGTTTGCATAGTAATCCTGTTTGCCAAGCTCTAGAAAACGACCGTAGGGCCGCAGCAATCCCAGACTGTCCGACATCGCTTGTCCGGCCAGCGAGTTCAGGACGACATCGACGCCCTTGCCATCGGTGATCCTACGAACGACTTGCACGAATGAAGCATCGCGAGAGGACAGCACGTGATCTACATCAAGCTCTTTCAGGAGCTGTTGTTTCACAGGACTGCCTGCCGTCGCGATTATACGGGCCCCGGCTTTCTGAGCGACCGCAATGGCCGCCAGACCGACGCCCCCTGCTCCACCATGGATCAGTACCGTGTCATCGGCGTCTAACCGGGCCAATGTCATAAGCGCATAATGCGCCGTGAAATACGCCACAGGTAACGCGGCCGCGTCCTGCGCTGGGATGCCTTCGGGTAATGCTGCGACCCAAGCCTGATCGCTGATGAGGTGAGAGGCAAAGCACGAAGGTCCAAAAGCAAGTACGGATTGGCCAACCTTCAGGTCGCTGACGTCTCGGCCTATTCGGCTAACGTGACCTGCGCATTCTAGCCCAAGCGTGGGGCCGGCAAAGCCATTTTCCAGTGCTTCTTCTGGCAAAAGCCCCATAGCCCACATGACATCACGATAGTTTAGTCCCGTTGCGGCCACTTCAACTTCGACTTCCTGTGGTGCCAGTTCACGGCGCGGCCGCGCTGTCCAGCTGAGCTTGGCCAAACCGCCGGACACTGCACGTTCCAGATATGTCTCAAGCGGCACGGTTGATATCTCATTGCTGTCTGTCAGCGGTGGTAAACCCTGTCTGACCCGCAAAGCCTTGGGACCGGATGGGTACAGAATGACTTCGGGTTCTTGCGCCAACGTGTCCAACGCGGCCTCCAGATTGGCGCGTTTTTCTGTCCAGTCGCAGTCTGTCAGTGCTGCCGTGTCCAGTGCCTGAATTGGCAGGTCGGGGTGCTCGTTGGCAATTGTGCGCAACATCGCCCAAAGCGCGTGTTGATTGGGATCTGGGGTCGCACCGTCGGAATACTGTGCGCCTTTTGGCAGAATTGCGATCAGGCCACGTTTGGCTGCGGCACATGTTGCCGCAATATCTCGCAAGCACAGGATTTCGTTAGCCAAGCTGTGCGTATCCGGTGCCTTGGGCCCTAAAACAAGGACCGGGGCATCCTGATCCGCTGGCTCTATGTGCACAAGAGGGCCGGACGTTCGTGTCACCTGACCAAATCTATCCGACCAGATGTCTTCCCAGCAACTTGGCGTCTCTGAGGTTTCGTCCATGATCGGGTCTTGCACGGCGTCTGATGGTTTTTGGCAAAAATAAATCTCGCCACCACCGGAACTGTCTGGAATTTGCAATGTGTGGCAGATGTTTAGCCCCAAACGAGCAACCGCCTGTTTCGTCTGTTCCGCCGTAGCCGTGGTGAGGTCTGTTGCACTATCAAGCGCGACAAGCGCCATGCGAAGCGCGGGCGGCGCGGCGCGCAGGATGGCCAGATGCCCTCCCGACTTCAGGCCTTCGGAAACAAGTGTATCAAATTCGGCAGTCGCGAATTTCTCTGGCTCGGTCGTGAGCATGACATCAAACACGAGCGCGTCCTCTGGCGTTGATTTGATGACATCATGGGGCGCATCAACAGCGTCACCCGCTGCGCAGAGGTGGTGGCGTTTAACTGTGGCACCTGAATGTGATGCCGCGTTGTGGCAGACGATGGCATTTCCAATCGTCGCCAGTCTGCCGCGTGCCGTGCTTGGGAACTGTTTGGCCAAGACATCCGACACAGCCGTCAACAGACCCGTCGCCGTTGGTTCAAACGTGGCCAGCTCATTGGCGACATGATGGCCGAACAGACGCGTTATATGGTCGTCGCTCTCGATATCCTGCGTCAGGAATTCTGTGATTGCAGACGGCAGGCGCATCAACACCGACAGTTCTGAAATCAGATCAGACCTTTCCTCGAGCAAAGCAAAGGCAATGGTCGCTGCGTCCGGCAGATCGCAAGTTTCCGCGATGATCCAATGGCCCGTCTCTGTGGCTGGCTCTGCAAGATCCATGGACTGCAGCATGTCCAACCAACGCCGCTCCGCATGATCAAATCCATCGCGTAAGGAAAAGACGCCACCTTTGCCCGCGCATTCGCTGAACGCGGTCCAAATCGACTGATGGGTGGCCGCATTCATCAAGAGGAACGCATCACTTTCATCGTGACCTGCGTCCACAGCGGACTCAAACGCCGATTGCAGTCGTGCCAAGTCCACAGCAGGCAGCGCAGGTAAAGGTTGCGCAGGCTCTACGCCAAAATGATAGGCGTGCTCAGCAAAAGAAATCTTGGGTGTCACCGACACAGCCTGAAGCCTCAGCCCCTCGATACCGAGCGCCACGCGCCCCTTAGCGTCAAATGCTGTGACGTCGACAAGCACCGATTGCGTGCCTCGGCGTCGGATCGTCAAATGTCCTTTGGATAGGCGCGCACCTGGCAAATAAACCTGAAGACGCGCCATGCGAACTGGCAACAACGCCAATCCGTCCAAATCAAAATGGGAATTCGTAAAGGCATTGATAAGGCAGTGTAAAATGCAATCCAACTGAACCGGATCAAACCCTTGGATCTGAACGTCGTCGGTCAAGCCAATTCCATCTTTCAGATCTGCATAAACCTCGTCGCCTACGTGTTTGGCTTTGCTTAACCCCTGAAAACTTGGTCCGTAATTCAGCCCAACCCTGCGAGAATTCCGATAGGTTCCCAAGGCGATGTTGTCGCTTTCCAGAATGGGGTCTGGCGGGAAAATAGAAGACGCTTTGGGCTGGGATGAGAGGACAGAAAAACTCGCCCTTAGATGATCGCGAAAAACGTCGTCACTCAGACGCGCGCGCGATTGCACCGAGATCGTCCCCGTCTCGATCATCGCGTTGCTTTGCACCTCAACGCCCATGCCGCCAGACAGAACCATCGGCGCAATCAGATCGATGTTATGCAGCTCAACCGGCTTGCCTTTCGCCGCATGACATGCCGCGGCATAGGCCATTTCCGCCAGCGCCATACCAGGGAGTATGGATGCGTCCGCAACCTTGTGGTCCTGCAGTGCTGGCAGGATTTGATCATCCAGATCGCGGCGCCATTGCGAGTTATCGGTGCTGGTCGGGCGACCAAGCAAGGAATGATAGGCTGGATTGGTTCCCAGCGACTGTGTAATGGCCTTGCTATCTACCGAACGGATCTCTGTGTTCTGCCACGGATAATGCGGCAAACGCGCGCCCGTTTGCGTAGGGCGCGCAAAGTATAGGCCCTCGTCATGCGCAACACCCTTCAAGATGGCGAAAAGCGCAGCGCGGGCCATTGGATTGACATCCTTTGGATCCGACTTGGCGAGCGTGTGGCCGACCGAGACATCCCCGCCCCCTTGCTTTTGCACTGTTGCTGCGATGTAGCTTGTGAGGACAGGTTGCGCGCCCACCTCAAGAACCGACTTGAAGCCCGCCTCCAACGCCGCCCCAACCGCTGCGCCAAATTGCACCGGATTGCGAATATTGCGCCACCAATAGTCAATCGTAAGGTCCGCCCAATTCAGCTTTGCGCCCTCGGTGCTGGAGAAAAAGGGAACGTCGCTCGAGGTCAACGCCAGCCCCGCGAGGGCATCGTGCAGCTCTTGTTCGTAAGGTTCCAGTTGAGCGCTGTGATACGGGTAGTTGATCGGCAGCAGGATACAGGCCAGCCGATGTTGGCGTTTCACCCATTTCGAGAATGCCTGCAGCAGATCCACTGGCCCCACTAAGGTCACGCTTGTCGGGCTGTTTACCGCTGCAATTTCAATCGGGTACTCAGTTGGAGGATTTTCTTGACTAAACCCGTCAATCAGCGTTTGCGCGTGGTCTGCATCGGTTTGAAAGGCCGCCATGGTGCCTTTGTTGATCAGTTTTGACTGAGGTTTGCTGCGACTGACAACCAGTGACACGGCTTGCGGCAGATCCAGAATGCCCGCGGCCCAAGCGGCGGCGACTTCGCCCGCACTGTGGCCGACCACCGCAGCAGGTTTTATGCCCCGTTGCGCCAAGGCATGAGTCTGCGCGGCTTGATCTGCAAACAGCAAGCTTTGCGCAACAAGGCAGTCCTCGAAATCCGCATCGGTGAGACCGTCTTGAAGTTTTTGGATTAACGACCATCCGGTGTGCGCCTGAAATTCCCTGTCGATGCGGTGATACATCTCGCGAAAGTCCGCGTCCTGTTCAAAGGCCTGCAGGCTCATGCCATTGTGTTGCGCACCATTGCCGGAATAGGCGAAAACCGTGGGTTCCGATCTGGATTTCGCTTCAGCCGTCACGACATGCGGATGTTTTTCACCGCGCGCAAAGGCGGCCAGCGCGTCAGATGTCAGTTCTGCAGACCCGGCCAACACGCCCAGACGTTTGGGGTAAAGGCCTCGACCGTGCCACAGCCGATCCGGCATACCGCCCGGTTCTAAGTCTGTGACCGAAAGGTGCGTAGCAAAACTGTCCGCCTGCGCCGCAAGTGATGCATCGCAGAACGCGGAGGTCACAAAAATCCGCTCGCGACCGCTTGGTGCGTCAGGTGGTTTGTTGGCCCGAGGAGTTACTTTCTGCAGAACACAGTGCCCGTTCACTCCGCCAAAGCCGAAGGAACTAACCCCCGCGATCATCGGCTTTGTTGGATCAAAAGCGATCGTGTCTCGTGCGAGCAGCAGGTTCTCTTCCTCAAAGTTAATATGAGGGTTCAACTCATCTGCGTGCAGAGACGGTGGCAGACGGCAGTCTTCAAATGCAATCAGTGTTTTCAGAACGCCCACAAGCCCCGAGGCAGGCTCTAAGTGGCCCACGTTTGATTTCACGGATCCCATGGGCAGAACATCCGTCCGCTTGCGGGCAAGCGCGCGTCCTAATGCATGTGCCTCGATGGGGTCGCCGACCAGTGTTCCTGTGCCGTGGGCCTCGATAAAGGACAGGCTATCTGCGGAGACGTCGAGAGACGTGTAAAGGCCTTCCAGCAACGCACTTTGCCCCTGCGCGCTTGGCAGAGCGACATTCATAGTAAAACCGTCGGAATTCGTGTCGCTGCCGATCAATTTCGCTCTGGCGCGCGCCGGTGTTTTTGTATCGCGCTGCAAAACAATCGCGACACAGCCCTCGCCCCTTACGTACCCGTCTGCTTTAGCTGAAAAGGACTGACAGAGGCCTTTTTCCGACAACATCCGCGCGGCGGAAAACCCGACGAAGCTGCTGGGGTTCAGCAACACATTCACACCGGCCACGATTGCAGTATCGATCCGCCCGCTCTCTAGCGCCTGTCGCGCCTGATCCAGCGCGACCATTGCCGAGGAACACGCTGTGTCCACGGTGAAACTTGGCCCGCGCAAATCAAACGCATGCGAAATCCGGTTGGACACAAGCGACAAGGTGTTGCCGGTCATCAGATAGCTGTCAGCCAGCGAAGCGTCGCCGCCAAGGATCGTGGCGTGATCCATGCTGGAGGCACCGACAAAGACGCCTACGTCCTGACCCGCCAGCTTTTGCGGATCTAAATGTGCATCCTCTAGCGCCTCCCAAACCACTTGCAACAAGAGCCGTTGCTGCGGGTCCATCTGATGGGCCTCACGAGGCGAGATATTGAAGACCGCAAGATCAAAACCCCAGATGTCATCAAGCACACCTGCGGCAAAGGAGTAAGACTTGCCCTTTGTCCCGGGCGACGGGTGATAGAACAGATCGTGCTGCCACCTATCTTGGGGGATCGACGAAACCGCACAACGGCCCTCATTCAACAGACGCCTGAAGTCTTCGACAGTCTGCGCGCCGGGCAGCCGACAGGATTGGCCGGTGATATAGGTCGTTGGGCGCATGTGGTTATCCGATGGCGCCAGGGTCTGACTGGTGCGCAAGCCACTTATGCTGTCCATTCACCGCCATCATCGATTTAACAAGGTCCACTTGCACTTAACCATTTATCTTCAATCCTGATCAGTGTTTACAATACGTGTATGAACTAATTGGGGAACCCCTTTAGTTAATAAATTGCTAAAGTGTTTCGGCAAGGCTTGGGGGTCGCGATTGCTAGATTTTTGCTCTTGGATGCTTGGAAACGGAGCACGGTGTGAAACAACTTAGAACCCAATTTCGAGTTGTGTTCGCATTGGTGCTGCGCGAGGCGCGGGTCCGTCACGGGCGCACCCGGATTGGGTATCTTTGGGCGATTATCGAACCTGTTCTGTTGACCACAATCCTCACGGTTCTCTTCACGCAGTTTCGCACCGATTCACCTATGGAAGGTGGCTTTGCACTGTTTTTCGCAACTGGCGTTCTGGCTTTTCAGGCCTACAGAAATCCGTCCCAATATGTGAGTGGCGCATTCGATCAGAACCAACAATTGTTCAACTATCCATTGGTTAAACCCATGGATGCAGCCTATGCGCGGATGCTGTTGGACGTTGCGACAAACCTGTTCGTCATGTTCCTTGTATTAAGCTTTCAGGTCATCGTGTTCGATGCGCCGCTGCCTGCGGATGTGCCTCGCATGTCTTTGGCCCTGTTTTTATTGTTCGCGATGTCCTTTGGAGCCGGAACGTCTCTGGCGGTTTTGCGCAGGTTCTGGCCATCCATGATTAACGTCTATCTCGTCATTATGGGGCCTGCGTTTTTCGTTTCGTGCGTTTTCTTTTCGCTTGATAGTGTCCCCACTTTTTACCGAGAAATTCTGGCCATTAACCCTCTCGTTCATGGCGTTGAAGGGTTTCGTGCGGGGTATTATTCAATTTATCCTGATTCCGATCTGAATATGCTCTATTTATTTGGCTGGGTCGTTGTTCTGAATTGCTTTGGGCTGGTTGGGGAATGGTTGACGAGATTCAAGAACATATGATCGAGCTCCTGAATGTCTCCAAGACATACAGGCTGAAAAGCGGACGTAAGACGGTGCTTAACGGGGTGACCACCCGCCTGCCGTGGAAGAACACCGCAATTCTCGGACGCAATGGGGCTGGTAAATCAACCTTTCTGCGATTGATCTCGGGGATCGAAGAGCCGGATTCCGGAATTGTCCGGCGAAACAAGAGCTTCTCTTGGCCGATTGGATTTCGAGGCAGTTTCAGCCCTGCCCTAAGCGGTTTGGAGAACGTGCGTTTCGTGGCGCGGATTTACGGACAGAACACAGAAGAACTGGTGGATAAGGTCGAAGATTTCGCCGAACTTGGCGACTTTTTTTACGAGCCTGTCAGAACCTACTCCTCTGGTATGGGCGCGCGTCTGGCGTTCGGTTTGAGCATGGCGATCAAGTTCGAAGTGTTTCTGGTGGACGAAGTTATGGCCGTTGGCGATGCTAAGTTTCAAGCCAAGTCCAAAGCCGCTTTCAAAGCAATGCTGCCGACATCCCGCATTATCATGGTGTCACATTCCATGCAGTCTTTGCTGGAATACTGCGAATGTGGTTTGGTCATCGAAGACGGCAGAATGACGTACTATAATGACGTGAAAGACGCTATTAAACGTTATCATGAACTTAACGCATGACGTGCCACAGCAAAGCTAGGCATTGCCTGCATCATCAGTAACCGACTAAGGTGGCGACAACACCGCACGAGGAAGCGCCGGATGGACCCTAAAGTGGCCCCACAGCAAGAAAAAAAACCGGCAGAGGCTCCGGCGCCGAATGTGCATGTTCTGAACGCATCGGAAGTGCAAAAACGCTCCTATACCGCGCAAAGGCGGCGGCGACGCTTGACGCTCGCGAGCTTTGTGTTGCTGGTTTTGGCCCCCTTAGCTGCAGTCATTTATTATTACACTACGCTGGCTGCAGATCGCTATGCGGTTGAAACGAAGTTTGCCATCCGGTCGGTGTCTGGTGCGGCTCCGACGGACTTTTTGGGCATCGTGTCCTCGGTTTCCTCGGCGACATCGACGACATCAGACAGCTATATTGTGGTCGACTTTATCGAAAGCCGCGACCTGGTAGATCGTCTCAACGAGCGCCTGGACCTTGTTGCCATCTATAATCATCCGAACGCGGATGTCTTGACCCGCCTTGATCCAGAGAAATCGATTGAAGACGTGGTAAGCTATCTGCAGCGGATGGTGTCTGTGTACTACGATACCTCTTCGCAGATCATAACGCTTAAGGTGCAAGCCTTCACGCCCGAAGATGCCACGCGCGTGTCCGCGGCGATTTTGGAAATCTGTGATGCCCTAGTGAACGAGATTTCGGAACGCGAACGTCAGGATGCCATGCGCAGTGCCGAGAAGGAACTCGCGCGGGTTGAAGTAAAGCTTGATGAACACCGCAAGGCGCTGACTGCATTTCGTCAATCGCAACAAGACATCGACCCAGCCGCATCAGCAGGCGCGCAAATCCAACTGTTGGGCGAATTGGAAGGTCGGCTCGCGGATGCGCAGGCGCGCTTGGCGTCTTTAACCGGCTTCCTTGACAGCGACGCCCCTAGTGTTCGCATCCTTCAAAGCCAAATTTCAGCGATCGAACAACAGCTTGAAACCCAGCGCAATCGCCTTGGCAGCGGACTCACATCAACCTCTGATACTGGTGACAACACAAGCGGGATTGGCAATGACACATTGACCGAACGCGTTGGCACCTACGAAGATCTCGCGGTTGACCTTCAGTTTCTTCAGCAAGCCTATGTGACGGCTTTGACGTCTCGGGAAGCTGCCCGAATAGAGGCAGACCGTGCACAGCGCTATTTGACCGCATTCGTGAAACCCGCAGTGCCCGAGCGGTCCTTATATCCCAAACGGGTCCAGAATATCCTTATATTTGCAGGGTTCGCACTTATGCTGTGGGGCATCGCTGTGATGATAGTTTACGTAATTCGCGAGCATAGTTCCTAATGAATCTTGTCAGAGTTCCGCGCCGCACCTTTGGCGCATTGGTCGCGCTTCTCGCTTTTGGAGGGCTTGCCGCCTGTAGCCTGCCCACGCAAGGCCCCTCGGCAGAAGACATCGTAACTCAGAGTGCAGAGGGCAAAGGATATGAGCTGGTTCCGATCACGGCAAAGATCGCCAATCGCATGTCCGAGACCTATTCGCGCGGCTTCTCTAAGGCCTTTCTAGACGCTCCAATTCAGACCACAAGCAGTCGGCTTGGAATGGGCGATGCCGTCGCAATTCGGATTTTCGAAGCTGGCGGCGGCGGGCTGTTTAGCAATAGCGACGGCACCGTGTCTATTCCTCGGATCGTCGTGTCACCAACCGGAACGATCTCGATCCCTTATGTGCCAAATATCCGCGCGTTGGACCGGACACCCAAAGAAATAGAAGAGCAAATCGTGGAAGCGCTGTCTGGCAAAGCGCTAGAGCCCCAGGTGATCGTCACCCTTGCACAAGACGACAACAATACGGTGACAATCCAGGGCGCCGTCGCCCGCCCTGCCCGCGTTCCACTGCGTGTTGGCGGAAACCGCCTGTCCGAAGTGTTCGTCGCCTCGGGTGGCCCGCGCTTTCCAGCCCATCAGGTCGAGGTGTCTGTAACGCGCGATGGTGTGACCTCGACCGCCTCGATGCAGCGCATCCTGGAAGACCCACGCCAGAATATTGCGTTGAGGTCCGGCGATATTATCACCGCCAACCACAAACCACGCAGTTTTACGATTATGGGGTCGGTTAACCGTCCGGCGCACTTCCCGTTTGAAAAAGAAAATCTCTCCATCATGGAAGCGGTTGGTCGCGCGAGCGGCCTCTTGGATCAACGCGCGGACGCCACCTCTGTGTTTTTGTTCCGCCGGGAGTCGTCGCGGACTTTGCGTTCTTACGGGCTTACGGCGTCGGACTGGTGGCGCAAGGAAAAGCGCGGTGTTCCAACCGTTTACTGGTTGGATCTGTCTCAGCCAGAGGCCCTGTTTCACGCGCAAACCGCGCCCATGCGAAATGGCGACCTAATCTACGTGGCGAATGCAGATAGCGTAGAACTTGGCAAAGCCCTGTCGATATTTGGTCTCGCGCTCAGCACCACCAATAGCGCTATTACTGTTGCGGAATAAATTTGGGTGTATTGTGGTCTGGCTGCCTTTCTTTCTGACAAATTTAGGGGTTCGCCCCAGAAATGTGTGTTCGAAATATCCTCTTTTCTGTGTGGCAAAAGAAGTCTCTTGCGACGTGAAATCGTGAGTGTTTGATTGATGTACGAGAAGCTCACCACAGTCTTCTTATCGTGAGTGTTTAACGGTCAAAGTCATGAGGCAATCGTGAAGGCAGGTTTCCGAGATATTTGGGATGAGGTTGCCCGCGTTCAGTTGCAAGGGCCAACACTGAATGATGCGGGCATCAAGAAATCGATGAGCCGCTTATATGAAATCTGTGAAGACATCCCCAAACCACAGCGGCGCGCCCATCTGGATGTTGTCAACGACCTCGGAGACTCGTTACTGAACGAACAACAAAACCTGCGTGCCAATCGTGTGCCTTCGGGCGAGCCTATTCCACCGATATCAGAGACCGCAAAGCCTGGCATAAGCCTCGTGACATGCAGCATGAACCGATCAGAAAACCTTCTGAAAGCGCTGCAAAGTTGGCTGCCGCATGACAACATCAGCGAGATAATTATTGTCGACTGGGGCTCAGATACGCCCGTTCAGCGCTCGCTTGATGACGAAGGTATTGTTGATCCGCGCATACGCATCATTAGAGCGCCGGACGAAACCCGTTGGGTCTTGTCTTATGCCTTCAATTTGGGCTTTCGGTTTGCTCGGTTTGACAAAGTGCTGAAAGTGGATGCTGACATTGTGCTATCCAGTCAGTTTTTTGATGAAAATCGCCTGCATGAAGGACAGTTCATTGCGGGCAATTGGCGGGAAGTCGAAGAAGAGCAGAAACATGTGAATGGGTTCTTTTTCGTTCATAAGTCAAACCTAGCGCGGATTGGTGGGTTCAACGAATTCATCACGACTTACGGGTGGGACGATGACGATCTCTATGAACGTCTGGGATCAAGCGGACTGGTCCGGCGCAACGTTTCGGGTGGATCTATCTTCCATCTTGACCACTCGGATTCCGAACGCTCCGAAGACATGCAACAGACTTCGGGGGCTTGCTCTGCAATCACCGACATTAAAAACCGTACCTTATACAAAGTCCGCCGAAACAGGTTTATCGCCAGTGTGATGCCCGTCTGGACGCACGGCCAGGATTGCACACCATTGCCAATGCTGCACCGCATGTCTAACGACGGCATAACGCTTGCGTACAAAGCTGCACACGCGTTGTCTGGCGTGTCCTCGCGGATCGAGGAAGATGCTGATTTTCATGCAATGGCAGAAATCGCTTCCTGGGAAATTAATCCACGAATTCAAAGTCTGGATCCAACTCCGCTCGTGGATCTTTTGTCTAAACCACTGGCTGACATAACCAAATTGCACGTTGAGCTGGCGCATAGTACAAAACCAGATGTGCTGAGGGAGGACATGGATTTTCTGGTGATCCATGTTGACGACAAAGAGCTCGTTGATCCCTCCGCCAAAGAAAGCGGCGCTTTTTTTCAGTTCGTGCGAGACATGAAACGTGCTGGATGGCAACCGGTGATCAAATTGCGGCTGCCTTTTGAATTAGACTACACAAATTCAAACTTGCGCGATTTCCCTATCCTCGAAGCTGGACAGGAAATCGGATTGCTGGACACGATTTCGATGGACGTATTGCGAGACCGGAAAAATACAGCGCGCCGTGGAGACAGGTGCATAACGCTAGCGCGAGACTTGTTTGCTTACCCTAGTCCTTTGACGTCACCACAGGTGTCGGTCCCAAAGCGCAAGGTGTTTATAGATGCGCAGCACGGGCTGGGAAACCGGCTACGCGCGATTGGGTCTGCGGCCGCGGTCGCTGCTAGTGTCGACCGTGAGTTGGTGATCGTTTGGCAACCTGACTCACACTGCGAAGGCAAATTTTCGGATATATTCGCGTATGATGGCGCTGTCGAAGAGCGCTCTCTTTCCGACCGAAGGTCTACACGGCGGACTCAGTTTTATAACTATATGGAAATCGAGGATGGCGCAGAAAAAGACGCGCCGATTGTCATAGATCCTGACCGTGACCTCTATGTTCGATCTGCCTATGTTTTGAACACACCGTTGGCGGGTTGGGACGATGAAAACAGGTTTATTCAAGAGTTGACACCCGTTGCCGAAGTGCGCGCCCTTATAGATCGTGTGCGCACTCCAAACGACGTCAGCGCGCACGTCAGAATGGTAGGCGGATCAGGCTTTGAACATCTGGAATATGAATCTCTTGATCACTGGTCTGAGGAAAGCCACGCGGAAACCGGAAAATGGCGGAAACGCAGTCATTATTCGCATTTTCTGAAGCGCATCGATACGCTGATTGAAACCGGGGATGCAGATCGCATTTTCCTCGCTGCTGACAAGCCGGAAACTTATATCGCATTTCAAGAAGTATATGGCGATCGCGTTGCGTATTTGGAACGTCACCTCTACGACAGATCTGTTGAGCAACTTCAATATGCATTGGCAGATGCGATATTGCTGGGATCTTCACCGCTACTTCTTGGTTCGACATGGAGTTCATTTACAGAGCTTGCTATGAGACTTTCCAAGGCAAAGATGAAAAATGAAATGAGCGGGAGGGATTTTTGAGCCTATGACCGTGGAGCACCGCAACTTCATCTACCTCGAAGACTTTGGATTTATTTTTGCCTATGTTCCAAAAGTGGCCTGTACCAATTGGAAGTCACTCATGCGATTCATGGTTGGCAAGCAAGATTGGTTAGACAATCGATTGGCGCATGACAAAAAGAACGGCGGCCTTCGGTACTTAAACCCTTGTCTTGATGAAGATTTAGACGTCCTAAACGACGTTGATTTGCAAAGGTTTGCAATGGTGCGCGACCCATTTGGGAGATTGCTGTCTGCTTATCTCAACAAGGTAGAGCGGAACCTTCCCATAACAAAAGAACGAGCGAACGAAGATCATTTTAAGATGATCGTTTGGGAGATCGAAGAATTTCGCAAAGCAACTTTAGATCTCAAGGAATTTCCGGAGATCTCTTTTGAAGTCTTTTTGTTGTGGCTAAAGGACAGTGGCTCTTGGTTCACGAATGACGAGCACTGGGCGTCGCAAACCAAACTCCTGCGTCAACCAGGGTTGCAGTTCGATTTCATAGGGCGATTTGAGCGCATCCAAGAGGATGCGGCATTTATGTTATCAGAAATGGGCTGCGAGATGCCTTTCCCCAATCAATCCGATGTGAACTTTGCTCCTACAAACGCGTCCGAAAAACTAGACGTGTATCTTTCCGAACGCGCAAAGGGGCTAATCGGCGACTTATACCGGGATGATTTCATTAATTTTGACTATTCTCTTTGAGCACGCATACAAATCGACTATGCCCTTCAACTAATTGAACATTAATGGCGGTTCAATGAGTCCGTCAAAGACAGAGTTTGCGAGAACAGCATGACACAAAAAACAGCCTTGGTTTGCGGTGCTGGCGGATTTATTGGCGGTCACTTGGTCAAACGGCTCAAGGCCGAGGGCTTTTGGGTTCGGGGTGTCGACGTCAAGTTCAACGAACACGCGGAAACCGAAGCGGATGACTTTGTGATTGGCGATCTGCGTGAACAATCTGTGGTGCGCGCTGTGGTGGATCGGCGTTTTGACGAAGTCTATCAGCTGGCTGCGGACATGGGTGGTGCGGGGTATATTTTCACAGGCGAGAATGACGCCAATGTTATGCATAACTCTGCAACGATTAATCTGAATGTTCTGGACGCGTGCCACAAACGCAATATCAAACGGGTATTCTATAGCTCGTCAGCCTGCATGTATCCCGAACACAATCAGCTGGATCCTGACAATCCAAACTGCGCAGAAGACAGTGCCTACCCTGCAAATCCAGACAGTGAGTATGGTTGGGAGAAGCTGTTCTCGGAACGGCTGTATCTTGCGTATAACCGCAATCACGGCATGGAATGCCGCGTGGCGCGCTATCACAATATCTTTGGTCCTGAGGGAACGTGGGAAGGTGGCAAAGAGAAAGCCCCGGCCGCGCTCTGTCGAAAAGTCGCGAGCGTAGAAGACGGCGGCACCATTGAAGTTTGGGGCGATGGCCTACAGACGCGTTCATTCCTTTATGTGGATGAGTGCCTTGAGGGGACGATACGTTTGCTGAGATCAGATGACTTTGAGGGTCCCGTGAATATCGGGTCCGAAGAAATGATTTCAATCAACGATTTGGCCAAAATGGTTATCGGAATTTCTGGCAAAGACATCCGGATCAAAAATATCCCAGGCCCCGAGGGCGTGCGCGGACGCAATTCTAACAACCGCCTAATCGCAGAGCGTTTGGGATGGGCACCGGAGCAACCATTGAAGACCGGTATGGAGACAACTTTTGCCTGGATCTCGTCGGAGATCGCGCGGCGTCATAATCATTGAGTTCGACACCACATGGCACTGAAAGGCTTGATCTATCGTCCTGACCGCAACGTGGGATTTGGACATACAATTTATGCGATGTCGCACTACGCTGCGATGGCGCAGGCCCTAAACGTGCCGTTCTTCTCAACCTTGCATGGGCCAGTCTACAGTTTGGGTATAGGTGAGGACGGGCTTCAGAAATCGTTCTTTCAAAGCAACCCAGCTTTCACTGGTACGGCACGCTTGCGGTACAGATCTGTTCAGAGCCGCCTGCGGCGTGCATGGCTGTTTCGAGAGAAAGCCCTGCTTATCGGGCGCGACATTTTTCCAAATCGAGCAACCGATGAGTTTGCCTATCTGAAGCGTGCAACCAAGCTAGAATACAAGAACGAACGCGACAGTGTAACACCTGAGAACCTTGGCCAGTTTGACCTGGTCTATGTAGATAATGTTCTTCCGGACGAACAGTGGTCGAACTGGTACGGACAGGTCACGTCACCTCTGCTCTTTAGCGAGAAGTTCAGGAATCAAGTGCGCCAAACGCTGGGAATGAATGCAAAGGATCAGACCTATATTGCCGTTCATGCGCGGCATGGAAATGGCGAATATCTAGATGGCCGCATTAGCGGTGACGCGGCGAGCTTTGACGCGTTCTTACAGGCAATTGCGAATACTGCGCGCGAGAAAAAAGCAAAGCTTTTTGCATCTGAAATCATTTGCCTCAGCGACAATGCAGAAACCGCGCAGAAGCTGGCCGATTACTCTGGCGGACGACCGGTGGGCGGCGACCGCCTTCCTGACCAGACATTCCACAAATTTGTGCGCAGCGATCCGAGTCTTGCCGCGGAGCGTGTTCAGAAAACCATGTTTGATTTTGCCACCCTCGCCGGCGCCGTACATATCGTAGGTGGGCAATCGCTTTTCCCCAGAGCAGCCAGCTTAATGGGACAGAACACCGGGCTGTCTCTGTCGCGTTGGAACCACGATTAACTCGCTTTTTAGGTGGCTCGCTTCGAGGCGCAGTCTTAACGCGGCCGCTTTACCCTGATTGGCGATTTCAGCGCATTCCCAATCGCTATCGGCAACTCCTTGGCCCACCGCGCGCGCTCTGCACGCCAATTGTCTGGGTTGCAAAACAAATCTGCCAATTTGATTTGTGCTTCGCGATAGGCCTCAAAGAACGTTGGCGAGACTTGATATTCGGCCAACACAGAAGCCGCTTGATCGGGGCTTAGCCCGTAAAGGTTGATCCAACTTTCCTCGGGCAGACCAAAATTGTGAATGCGATGGGACTCTGATGCGAAGTACACCGGCACGCCGCCGCAGGCGAATGCGTCAAAGAACTTCTCTGTGATGTATTGCGGTTGGTGCGTGTTTTCCAAAGCGCCGATCATGCGCGCGTGACCGTCCAAGGTTTGCAGTTTGTCTTCATGCCAGTCTTTGTTCAAATCCAGGCGCGATGGGCTGCCGTCCCAACTGTGGCCGCGACGTTCAACCCCGTCGAAAGTGCAGGTCTCGGCGAGTTCCGTGCGCCAAGAACACAGGCCGATGAGATCCCCGTCTGGCCAGGATACTGAATGGTATGCTTCGGGGCGTCGCTCGAACATAAACGTTAAGGCTGCCGCGCGTTGCTCAAAAGCCTTACGCCAATCGTCCTCGCTAAGCGCGGCGTTTCTTTTGAACATCGCTGAATACGCGCGCTCAAACCGGCTGTTGGTCAAAAGATAGTAAGGAATTTTGTCGAACTGAAAAATCCCAGATGTCTGGTGAGAGATCTGATGTACCGGCAATCCACCATAGCCAGTTGTCACTGTTGTCACCGGCTCCATCGGGCGATTTCCCCAAATCGTGTCCCAAAAAGGCTCTTCCGACAACAGGATAATGGGTTGCTGATAGGCGCGCCAATGCGCGATGAACTCTGGATCAATAGCCTTGATATCAAGCGTGTGCGCGAAAATCGTTGCGTCCGCGGAATATGGATCAGACACCAGTGTAAACGAACCTTCGAACAATGATGATAGGTCCGGATAACTGAGCGGTGTGCGTTTTGCGTGTTCCCCACTCAGGTGAACTCTCAAACGCGCTCGAGGGCTGTGGACCTCTGGTGATCGCAGCCTTTTATGAGAGTTCAGGCATTGTGCAAGAACCGGGTCTTTTTCCTGAACGGCTTCAAACTGCTGACCCGCGATCCTGTCTGTAAAGAACAGGTCCTTATGCGCGCGGAAAAGTTCCATATGCTGCGGGGCCGAAGCCTCTTCCATCCAGTTCCACAGGCGATCAAGAAATCGCAGATAAGCAAGCGTCAAGGGATCGTCAAAGCCCCCTGCTGCGACCAAGTCTTGGTGCACTTCGCGCATCGGCGCAAAAGCTTCGTAGCGTTTTATGCTGCGCAGGTTGGTGAGCCGGTCGGCATCTTCGGCGATGAAGTGCGTCGCACCAACATAGGTTGAGGCAAGAATGCGCGTGGCCTTTGAAAACCCAAGCCAGTGCAGTTCGACGTCTTCGTGCATGAAAACACTAGAGCACCCTAATTTGTTCTGCCGCAAAAACCCGACATTATAGATTTTGTTCCAAGGGTAGTTTGCCGTTTCGGCCAGTATGGGTAGCGCTTCTGGTGTAACGGGACTGGGCGTTTTGCCAAGAAGACCTGCCCTGTGCCAGAGGCTTGCGTCTTCGGATGTCAGGCCACCGGCGGGGCCATTTCTGCTGTCATTATGATGAAAGATGCAAAAGTCGAAGTCTTGCTCTTTCAAAGATTTCCAAAGGTCGATCAACTCTGGTGACAGCAAATCGTCGCTGTCAAAAAACAGAACATGACTTGTCTTGACGCATTCCAGGGCCTTATTGCGCGCAACACCAGGCCCCAGAGCTGTTTCATGTCGGTGAATGCTGAGCTCAAAGGGGTATGTTTCGCCCGTGTCTGTGACCGGAGTGTCGGAACCGTCGTCCACGACGATGACCGCCTCAAAAATCCCATACTCAGCAGCCTGGGAAAGAACGTGCATTAGCCCGTCAGCGTCGTTATGACATGGAATTGCGAGGGTCAGGTTCATCGGCGTTACGCAAGGAAAACGCGGAAGTCTTCCAACGTCAGCTCAAAGCTTTCGACTGGAAGGAACAGCACAATCTGCCGCCATTTCGCAAACAACGGTAAGTCGTCTTGATGGCCAATGGCTAAGGCGTCGATGTGGGTGGTGCTTTCGTCGTGAAACAGAATGTGTTTTTCAAAGAAGCAATCGCGGAACCCTTCGTCGGTTCCAGACCTAATGCAAGGGCTCACCATCGTATAGCTTGGAGCGCTGCCTTTGCATGCAAACCCTAGGGTCATTTGCCCTTGTAAATCACCGACGGGAAGGTGGATATGCAACCCCATCCAATCGCCATCAGATCGTACCTTAGCATCCAGTTTCAAAAGTGTTCCCGCATCAGACATATAGCGGCCTGTAAGACCCAATGCAGGATCAGCATGAAGCGACACAGAAGGTGCCACATCCAAAGAATTACCCAGATCACCGTGTCGCTGACCTTTTCGCAACTTTGACAAGTTACGGTTTGTAGACCCAACTGGACTTGAGAGGAACTTGCTAAACATTCTTGCACTTTGGTCAGGATCGAGAGGTGGTGCAACGTAAAAACTGGGCAACTCCGATGGTTGTTGCACACGACACGCTACAGGGGGCAAAAAACCCATTCAAGACTGTAATCTTTGAGAAATCCAACAAGCGTGCCCTAGATATTTAGACATGATAGGTGCCATAAATGGCGTAAGTTATTGGTTGCCACGAAACGGTCTCATGAAAAGAACGCTTTACCTTCATATCGGTGCGCATCGGACGGCAACAACGTCTATTCAAAAGTTCATGTTTCAGAACTTTGAGCAGCTTTTGAGGGTGGGTATATTTTACCCCTTTCGAATTCCACGTCACGCGCGTTTCATCAACGAGATTTTTTCGCGGAAGCACTCGGCGCGGTCGGCCACTAAAGCTCTGAATGAACGTATCGGAAATTGGGAACACCAACTTAATAGACCGGTCACCACACTTGTTTTGAGCGACGAGGATATTTGCAGACGAACCAACCTGAAGCGCTTGGCTGATTTTCGGAAGTATTTTGACGTGAAAGTCTTATATTCCGTGCGCCGGCAAGACCTTTGGCTCGAGAGCTGGTACTTTCAGAACATCAAATGGCAATGGAACAAAACGCTGGCCAATTGCACCTTTGAGACATTTATGGAGCATCGGGACGAGTTCCACTGGATTAACTACGACAGTTACCTGCGCATGGTTGAGGCAGAGTTTGGACGAGAGAACGTCCTGCTGACGGTCTTTGAAAAGCAACAAATGCCGAATGGTGTTATCGGTACTTTTGCGGATCACATTGGGTTGAAAGACCCCGCGTCGTTTGAACAGCCAACACATGAAAACTATTCATTGTCCGCCGAGATGGCCGAATTTCTGCGCCACCTGCCGTTGCATGAGGTTCCTGAGCCTGAGCGCGACATACTAAGGCGTACATTTGAGCAAGTTGACCGCAACGCGTTTGGGAATACCCGCTATCAAAGCGAGCGCATCATGCCACTCGCGCAACGTGAAAGCGTGCTTGCTGATTATGCCGTCGAAAACGCCGCTGTTGCGCAACGCTATTTTGGACGCGACGCGTTATTTATGGACCCGTTGCCACCTGCTGATGGGCCGCTGGCGAATTTGAACATTCCCAGGGACAGCAACGAGGTCATTGAAAAATTTGTAGTTCCGCTCTTAAAGCAACTACTTGCAAACGGCACGATCTCCTCTGCGAATAAGAAGACGTGATGACGACGGCCGCTCCGATGACTGTCATACAAGGCCTCATGTTGCCTGAGCCTGATTTGGGCGCGGATACAGGCGTTTATGTCCACATAAAAGGCGCCGTGTCTGTCTCGAAAGCCAGTCGATCCATTTTGTTTAAACCGGGCGGGACCGCCAGTTTTAACACCTACGCCAATCTCTTCAATCTTGCCAAATGGCGCCAACACTGTGCTCTTACAGACCTTTCTGTTAACATCGGTGGGTCTGGCCGGTTCGAACTTCTCCTATTTGCTGACCAAGTCGATCAGCCACCCACAGAATTGGCCCGCCACATCATCGACTTGTCTGTTGGCGATCCCGTAACCCTACCCTTCCCGTTTTCTGATACGTCACCCTTGGGCCACGTGCATATAGAGCTCACGGCGTTGGAAAGTGGTGCGGTCGATCGACTTGATTGGGTAACACACGATGAGCCGCAGCGCGCTCCGAAACTGCTTATGTCAATAACGACCTTTCGACGTGAGGCCGCTGTTGAAGCCACCGTTAAAAGGTTCAACGCGTATTTTGAAACGTCTGAACGACGTGACCAAATGCATTTGGTCGTTGTCGATAACGGTCGTTCCGCGAACATTGCGGCCAGCGACCACGT
The DNA here is from genome assembly GCF_964229375.1 of Cognatishimia sp. Taxonomy (GTDB): domain Bacteria; phylum Pseudomonadota; class Alphaproteobacteria; order Rhodobacterales; family Rhodobacteraceae; genus Cognatishimia. Next base: position 3,743 of record NZ_CAXREH010000188.1, on the reverse strand, counting down.
CACAGTGATCGAGAACGAAAACTTGGGAGGTGCAGGTGGATTTGCCCGCGGGTTGTTAGAGGCCCAACAGCGCAATTACACGTACTGTCTGTTCATGGACGACGACGCCTCTGTTCATATGCAAGCGATTGAGCGCACATGGGCTTTTCTTGCTTTTGCGAAAAACGATGCCACTGCCATTGTCGGTGCTTTGGCACAATCAATTGACCCTTCAATCATTTGGGAAAACGGCGCGACATTTAACAAAACATGTCAGTCGTTGGATCGAGGTGTTGACTTACAGAACTCGGCAGAGGTGACGCAGCTAGAGCATGATAGCGTCGAGGCCCGTCCAGACAATTTCTATGGCGGTTGGTGGTTCTATGCTTTCCCGATCGCGCATGTGCGCCATTTTCCTTTTCCGTTCTTTGTACGTGGCGACGACGTGAGCTTTTCGCTTGTGCATGATTTTGCTCAGGTCACATTGAACGGAGTCATCTCGTTTCAGGATGAAGATTTCCCAACCAAGGAAACGCCTCTGACGGTCTATTTGGATTTGCGGAGCCATCTAATCCATCACCTCGCCCTGCCCCACATGAGGATCAGCCGCGCTGAGTTTACCCAGATCATTTGGTGGTTCTTTTTTCGCGCTCTTTTGCCAAGTCACTACGAAACCCTCGAGGCCTTAAATCTGGCGCTTGGTGATGTTTTGAAAGGGCCTGAATTCTTTCGGGACAATGCCGATTTAGCAGACCGTAGAGCGGTCATCTCTAAGCTCACCCATCACGAGACATGGCGAGAGCGCGGGCCAGATGCTCTTGCTTTAAGTCAAACAGACGATGTTGGCACCGACATGAAAGGTGCGAAAGGTGCACTGTTCAGGCATTCAATGAACGGACATCTGCTGCCAGGCTTTCGCTATTGGGGGCGGCGTGTTGCCCTGCCAGCCTCCGAACGGTCTGCACAGGATCCGATTTTGGGTGCCGCACAGATCACCTATGTAACCAGTGACGGGCAAAAGTCATACACTGTCCGGCACAGCAAGCTTCGCGCTTTCGTCATCGCTGTTAAATACATTCACGCGCTTGGTTTGATTTGGTGGCGATACGAAAGTCTTAAACAGACATGGGAAGCTGGCTATCGTGACCTGACAGATCGCCAATTTTGGCGCCAAAGACTTAAGATGCGTGACCGCGAGGGAGTTGTGTCAATCGCACGGGGGCCGCATGAAAAAGATCTATAGCATTGGGCTTCACAAAACCGGGTCCAGCTCTTTGCAGAATTTCTTACTGCAGAACCAGCTTGCGCTGTTGAAATCAGGCGTCTTGTTCCCTCCTGTTACGCCAGAAGGAACTTCACGATTGCTTGCCGAGGCCGTTGGGCAGCGCGACCTGCACCGCCCGGCGCGATTGAATGAGTACATGGCGCATAATGCACTGGCCTATCGTTTGATATCGGAACACGATCCCAACTTTGTGTTTCCAGACGCACACAACCCAATGCCGCCAAGTGAAATTGCACTTGCGATGGTGCACGACCTTACCGAACAGCTCGACGTTGACGCGTTGGTGTTTTGTTCAGAGGACCTCGCGCGCGCTTCCTTTCATTCGCCAGACTCGCCCAAGATTTTTTCAAATCGGTTTGGGACTGAGGACACAACGATTTTGTGCACAATTCGCAGGCCTGACGAGGCGATCAGCTCTTGGCAGTGCCAAAGGCTAAACTTCCCCAACCCATTTCCACGATTGCAGGATGCCGGGCTAGAAGGCTACCTGGAGTCTGTACACCTGAACTACGACAAGGCACTGCAGCCTTGGGTATCTCGTTTCGGCGGGGACAGACTTGCGCTCAGCTCTTATCAAGAGACCCAAATGGCAGGCGGGGCTGTTGAACACTTTTGGAAAGGGTCTGGACTGTCACGACCTGATGGTTTGTTTGACCCAGAAGATCAAAACAAGAGCGTGCCATATGCGGTGTTTGAGATCGCGAGACTTGCCAAGGAAACTTGCAAGACGGCCCCGTGGCAGGTCTTGGGATACTTGCAGACCGTCAAAGACAGGCTTTTGTTACCAGACAATCAAGACGTTGATTTGATTGGGAATGAGAACAGGAAATTGATCGCACGGCAGTTTCGCCAAATCCACACGCGCCTCTCAGATATGGCACGAACAACCCTTTTTTCTGATGATCTTAACCAAATCATCAGTCAACATCGCCAAGACAGTCTCGCGGTTGCTCGAAACATTCTGCCCCAACTACAAGAAGACGCATTGGAGAACTGTGAAAACAAAGCTGCGCGCGAATGGGTGCTTTCCTTGACTGCTCAGGATTTTTCCCAAAATGAACGGTGATCGGCGCAGTTTGGGGCGACCGAGCGCCTCTTTTCCCCCTATATCTTTCCATATATCGGGTGCAATTTATTTGGCGCGGTTACCTTATAACAAAACAGAGTTGGGTTCTGTCCCTAGACCTTGGTGTTTCTTCACGTTAAGTGATGTGTGTTGGACGGAGAAATTATGACTTCTATTCTTGTTCTAAATGGCCCGAATTTGAACCTGCTTGGCGTGCGTCAACCAGAAGTTTATGGCCGCACGACCCTGTCTGACATTGAAAGTATGTGCCAGTCCCACGCTGCAGAGCGTGGTTTTACCGTTTCCTTTTTTCAATCAAACCACGAAGGTGCACTGGTGGATGCAATCCATGACGCCAGAAATGTTCATGATGCAATTTTGCTGAACGCTGGCGCCTATACGCATACATCGATCGCGTTGCATGACGCGATTGCCTCAGTGGAATTACCTGTTTGCGAGCTGCATCTTTCCAATATTCACGCACGTGAAGAATTCCGGCATACCTCCTTTATTTCTAAGGTCGCTGTTGGAATGATATGTGGGTTCGGAGCTCACGGATATGTCTTGGGATTGGATGCGCTGCGCAGGCATCTAGGACATTAAATTATGCCTCTTTCTCAAATCGCATTTATCGAAGATTTGGTAAATACGAACACGCTCGAAGAGCTTTGGGCGAAACACGTCGCAAAGATGCAAACCTATGGGTTTGATCGCGCCCTTTACGGCTATACGATGTTTCGCGCTGGCGACAACCTTGGGGATCCCGAGGATTTTGTTATCCTGTCAAATCATGATCGGACCTATCTGGACGAATTTTTCGCCAAACGCATGTTTATGCATGCCCCAATGGTAAAATGGGCATTGGAGAACGAAGGGACCGTCAGCTGGTCCATGATGGAGCAAGCCTATCGTCAGGGAGATTACTCTCGCGAAGAGCTTGAAGTGGTTGAGTTCAACCGTGTCTGGGGGATCTCGGTCGGGTATTCGGTCAGCTTCAAGTCGCTGTCTCCAAGGTCAAAGGCCGGGATCGGGCTGGTTGGGAAACCAGGTACCAGTCAAAGCGAAGTGGACGCGATCTGGGACGCCTATGGCAAAGAGATCACTTTGCTGAACAACGTGTTCCATCTGAAAGTTCTGCAGCTGCCCTATAGCTATCCCAACCGCGCGTTGACACATCGTCAGCGAGAAGTTTTGGAGTGGGTCAGCGATGGCAAGACCACGCAGGACATTGCGATGCTGATCAACCGCACGACGGCGACGGTTGAAAAACACCTTCGGTTGGCCAGAGAGTCCTTGGGCGTTCAAACAACGGCTCAGGCTGTGTCCAAGGCCACTTTCCAGAACCAGATTTTCCGTTACGAAGTCTAGGCTTTCGCGCAACCTTAAGGAGAGTTGTGCGACAATTTCAGAGCC
>NZ_CAXREH010000187.1:0-12953 GCF_964229375.1 Cognatishimia sp. | reverse complement strand
TGGCACACGCGCGCGGGTCAGTCTGATTGCCAGCAAGCGTGGCTATATTATCCGCGTGGAGGATGATGGCCCCGGAATTCCCGAGGATCAGCGGGAAGAGGCGGTCAAACCCTTTGCAAGTCTGGATGCTGCGCGAAACCAGAACAAGGTAAGTGGCGTTGGCCTGGGCCTGTCGATCACCGCCGACGCAGCGCGTGCCCATGGCGGGCGGCTTGTTCTGGGAGATAGCCCCGAGTTGGGCGGGCTGCAGGCCGATATCGTGCTGGGCAAATAAACGCCCAAGTCGCTGCCCGGTCTGGCAGATCATGAGATGACTGATTTTAGGGGTAATGGCGGAGAGACAGGGATTCGAACCCTGGAGACGGTGTCCCGCCTACACACTTTCCAGGCGTGCGCCTTCGACCACTCGGCCACCTCTCCGTGAGGCGCTGTTTAGCCAAAAGGGTTGGGGAGGCGCAAGGGGCAAAACACTCTTAATCAAAAGTTTTTTGCCCCTTACAAACTCCGGTCACTTTATCCCTGAAAAACAGGGGTTAAGATGTCGTCGTCATCGCATGAAGAATACGCGCCCAGCTGCGAATGCCCTTGTGGAAGCTTTCGACATCGTACTTTTCGTTCGGAGAGTGAATCTGGTCATCGTCCTTGGCAAAGCCGATCAGCATGGCGTCGGTGTCCAAAATCCGCTTGAAATGCCCGGCGATTGGAATGGATCCGCCGCAACCCGCAAATGCTGCGGCCTCGGGCCACTCATCGCTGAGGGCTGCGCGCGCCTGTTCAAAGGCCGGGTGGTCCGTCGACATGGACGACGCCTTAGAGGCTCCGTGGCCGGTGAACTCCACCGTACAATCGCTGGGCAGCATGGATTGCACATAGGCACGGAACGACTCGCGGATCTTCAGCGGTTCTTGGGTGCCGACCAGACGGAAGCTGATTTTCGCTGAGGCTTCGGCAGGCAGCACCGTTTTGAAACCGTCGCCGGTATAGCCACCGATGATGCCGTTTGGTTCGCAAGTTGGCTGCGACCAGAGTTTTTCCAGCGGCGTGCGCCCTTTTTCGCCAGCGGGCTCAGACAGGTCTACATCGCCAAGAAAGGCACCATGGTCAAAGTTGAGCGCCTCCCACTGAGCTTTGATCTCGTCGCTGAGTTCTGGCACGCCGTCATAAAAACCCGGCACTGTGACGCGGCCGTTTTCGTCATGCAAGCCAGCGATGATCTTGGTCAAAACCGCGATAGGGTTGCGGGCAAGGCCGCCGAACATGCCAGAGTGCAGGTCTTTGTTGGCCGCTTTGATCGTCAGTTCTTCGCCCAACAGCCCGCGCAGGGTTGTGATGATGGCGGGGGTTTTGCTTTGGAACAGACCGGTGTCGCAGATCAAGGCGATGTCAGATGTCAGCTCTTCGGCGTTTTCCTGCATGAAGGGGACCAACGACGGCGAGCCGCTTTCCTCTTCGCCTTCAAAGAAGAAGGTGATCTTGCAGGGCAGGGTGCCGTGTTCAGCCTTCCAGGCGCGGCAGGCTTCGACAAATGTCATCAGCTGGCCTTTGTCATCTGACGAGCCGCGTCCACGGATCACTTTTACGCCATTTGACTCTTCGATTGCGGGTTCAAAAGGCGGGGAGTCCCACAGGTCTAGCGGGTCAACCGGCTGTACATCATAGTGTCCGTAAAACAGAACATGCGGGCCGTCGCCGTCGACGTGGCCTACAACCATTGGGTGACCGGGTGTTTCGCGCTTGCTGGCCTGAATGCCCAAGGAGTTCAGGTCGGCGACAAGCCAGTCGGCCGCTTTCTCGCAGTCTTGCTTATACGCTGGATCGGTCGAGATTGAAGGGATTTTGAGCAGGTCAATCAAACGGTCGGTTGCGGCGTCGATGTCGGCATCAATCCTGTTGAGGACGGGTTGAAGATCCATGGGTGAAACCTCTGAATTTGGGAGTTTGCGCAACCCTAGCAAGTGTGCGCGGACTGTCCAGCCAAATGCAAAGGCCAAACACCAAAGTGTCGCATCGACAGTATTTTTGAATAGATCTAAATTGACCCTTAAGTTATGTAGGTTATGTAACGATTTCTTATTTGAAATGACTTCGACTTCGCGTAGTAGTCACCGCAAATGCAAGCTGCCCAGCCAGCAAACCGGAGGATGGCCCGTGGATTTTTCCGCTGCGCTCGACCAAGCCCTGAAAAACCTTCACGACGAAGGTCGGTATCGTACCTTTATCGATATCGAACGCAAAAAGGGACATTTCCCGAAAGCCCTCTGGAACAAGCCTGACGGTACGCAGCAGGAAATCACCGTTTGGTGTGGCAACGACTATCTGGGTATGGGGCAGCATCCTGTTGTTCTTGATGCCATGCACGAAGCGCTGGACGCCACAGGCGCAGGCTCTGGTGGTACTCGCAACATTTCGGGCACAACAGTGTATCACAAACGCCTGGAGGCAGAGCTGGCCGATCTTCACCAGAAAGAAGACGCGCTGCTGTTTACCAGCGCCTACATTGCCAACGACGCGACACTGTCCACATTGCCCAAGCTGTTTCCAGGCTTGATCATCTATTCCGACAGCCTGAACCACGCGTCTATGATCGAAGGTGTGCGTCGCAACGGGGGCGCGAAACGTATTTTCCGTCACAACGACGTAGAGCATCTGCGCGAGCTGATGGCCGCAGATGATCCGAAGGCGCCAAAACTGGTTGCGTTTGAGTCGGTCTATTCGATGGACGGCGACATAGGGCCGATTGCAGACATCTGCGATCTTGCCGATGAATTCGGTGCGCTGACCTATCTGGATGAGGTGCACGCAGTTGGCCTTTATGGTCCACGCGGCGGCGGCATCAGCGAGCGGGACAATCTGACTTCGCGGGTCGACATCATCAACGGAACTTTGGGCAAAGCCTTTGGTGTGCACGGCGGCTATATCGCAGCCAGCGCCAAGATGTGTGACGCGGTGCGCTCTTATGCGCCTGGGTTTATCTTTACCACCAGCCTGCCGCCAGTTGTTGCCGCGGGTGCCGCCGCATCTGTGGCGCATCTGAAGACCGATCAAGACATTCGCGACCGCCATCAGGCGCAGGCGAAAGTTCTGAAGCTGCGTCTGAAAGGTCTGGGTCTGCCAATTATCGATCACGGCACTCACATTGTGCCGGTGATGGTTGGAAATCCTGTTCACACCAAGATTCTGAGCGACCGCTTGCTGTCGGATCACGGCATCTATGTGCAGCCGATCAACTTCCCAACAGTGCCACGTGGAACAGAACGTCTGCGGTTCACACCGTCTCCGGTGCATGGTCCGGGCGAGATTAATGCGCTCGTACACGCAATGGACGAGCTGTGGTCGCATTGTGCGCTGAATCGTGCCGAGCTCGCAGGCTAAAATCACAAAACTCGCAAATATTGTTGCACTGTGTTACCTTACACACAATGAATGGGGGTAGCTCGAATCGGGGAAACAAGTTCGAGCCCGTTTTGGCAGTGAGGCACGTAAGGTAATGATCGGGCGCAAAAAGCGCAAAGCCGTTGAAGAAGATACAGGCCCAAAAGGGTTTGACGACTATGACGTAAGTCTAGGCGATCTTATGAGAGGCGAGCGAGCGACCCTAGGCAAGTCGCTCTTGGATGTTCAGCGAGAGCTGCGTATCCGTGCATCTTATATTTCAGCGATTGAAAACGCAGATCCAACAGCATTCGAAACGCCCGGCTTCATCGCCGGCTACGTGCGATCCTATGCACGGTATCTGGGCATGAGCCCGGAAGATACATTCGATAAGTTCTGTAAGGAGAGCGGGTTTCAGACGGCACATGGTATGGCGGCCGAGGCCTCGACCATGCGCAAGTCCGAACAGACGGTTATCTCGCAGTCCAACCCTGATCCGTTCAAAGGTTCAAAGGGACCGTATCTGCCTGAAAAAGAAAGCATGTTGGCCAATCTCGAGCCGCGTGCCATTGCCTCGAGCCTTGTGCTGTTGGCCTTGATTGCCGGTGTTGGGTATGGCGGCGTCAGCGTGGTCAATGAAATTCAACAGGTGCGCATCGTACCGGTCGAACAGACGCCGGTCGTTCTGTCAGATCTGGATCCGCTGACATCTGAAGAGGCGGGTGACACCTTTGCCATGGCCGAGGCCACTGGCGTGTTTAATCCACCGTCGCAGGACTTGGATCGGTTGTACCGACCTCAGGCTTTGGATGTACCGGTTCTAGTGGCGCGGGACGCACCAATTTCGACGTTGAACCCGCAATCCGTCGGGGCCTTCACACCCGAAGAAACCGTTTTGGCGACTGCGGATCTGTATCAACCCGAAGTGCCCGCCGTGCCGCAGGTTGTCGAAGACACTCCACCAGAAGTCGTGCTGTTTGCGGTGCGCCCATCCTGGATGAGCATCAAATCGGCGGACGGGTCCGTCTTGTTTGAAAACACTCTGAATTCGGGCGACGAGGTGCTTTTGCCAGCGTCAGAAACCGCGCCGACCCTTAAGGTCGCGGGTATGTCCGGCTTTGTCTATGTCCGCATCGACGGCGAGATTTATGGCCCGATCGGTGAAGGCTCGACCGTTCAGCGGGACGTTGCTTTGAATGTCGACGCGATCACAAGCGCGTATCAGATCGCGGACCTTACAGCGGATCCGGAACTCGCACGTGTCGCATCCCTAATCACGCCGACCGGCGAACTCACGGTTTCCGAGTAAAGCCGCATAAAACCACTTAAGTTTGGCGATTTCCGCGTACCGCGCATTGCTCCTTTGCGCGGTCAGGACTACATATGCGGCAACGGACTTTTGACTTGAGTGTTTGACCTATGTCTCTGAACCATATCCGCCCGTGGCGCACGATCGAGCGCCGGAAATCCCGCCAGATCATGGTGGGCAATGTCCCGGTCGGGGGCGATGCGCCGATTGCGGTTCAAACCATGACCAACACTATTACGAGCGACGTTAAGGCCACGCTTAATCAGGTGATTTCGGCAGCAGAAGCCGGGGCGGATATTGTTCGGGTCTCTGTGCCGGATGTTGACAGCTCGAAAGCGCTCAAAGAGATCTGCCGCGAAAGCCCGGTGCCACTCGTGGCCGATATCCATGTCCATTACAAACGCGGGATCGACGCGGCCGAGGCTGGTGCCGCCTGTTTGCGGATCAAGCCGGGCAATATTGGCGATGAAAAACGTGTCAAAGAAGTCATCAAAGCCGCGCGGGATCACAACTGTTCGATCCGCATTGGCGTGAACGGCGGATCGCTGGAAAAACACTTGCTGGACAAATACGGCGAGCCCTGTCCCGATGCGATGCTTGAGTCCGGTTTGGACCACATCAAGATATTGGAAGATAACGATTTTCACGAGTTCAAGATCTCGGTGAAAGCCTCTGATGTGTTCATGTCATCGGCCGCCTATCAGATGTTGTCCGAGGCCACCGACGCGCCCATTCACCTTGGGATCACCGAGGCGGGCGGTTTTGTTTCGGGGACGATCAAGTCGGCGATTGGCCTGGGGCAGCTTTTGTGGATGGGCATCGGCGACACGTTGCGCGTCAGCCTGTCTGCTGATCCGGTCGAAGAGGTCAAAGTCGGCTTTGAAATCCTGAAATCCCTTGGCCTTCGCCATCGCGGGGTGAACATCATTTCTTGCCCAAGCTGCGCGCGGCAGGGGTTTGATGTGATCAAGACTGTCGAGGCGCTGGAAAAACGGCTGGAGCATGTCAAAACGCCCATGAGTCTGTCTATCATCGGCTGTGTCGTGAACGGTCCGGGCGAGGCTTTGATGACCGACGTTGGCTTTACCGGCGGCGGCGCTGGGTCTGGCATGGTGTATCTTGCCGGCAAGCAAAGCCACAAGATGGACAACGACAAGATGATCGATCACATCGTCGAGCAGGTCGAGACCAAGGCCGCCGAGATCGAAGCGGCCAAGGTCGAATAGGCGTAATCAGCCGCGTTTCTGCGCGACCAGCTGTTGCATCGCTTGCAGCGGCACATATCCGCGCAGCAACTCATCCTGCATGACAAAGGTCGGTGTTCCCGTGATCTGAAGCCGCTGAGCAAGGGCGCGTGTGTTGGCGATTTCGGTGCGGACCTCTTCGCTGTTCATATGGGCCAGCACTTGTTCTGCATCCAGCCCAAGCGTGGTGGCCAGACGCGACAGGGAAACCTCGTTGGCGCTGGTGCGCATGGTGATCAAAGCGTCATGCGCGGCCTTATAGCTTGCGTCACCGGCCAGCTGCTTGACAGCAATCGCAAACTGCGAGCTGCGCATCGAGTCTTCACCGAGAATTGGAAATTCCTTCATAATCAGTTTGATGTTGCCATCGGACTTCACAAGCTGTGCGACATCATCATGCGCGCGGCGGCAATAGCCACAGCGATAGTCGACAAATTCAACCAGCGTGATGTCGCCCTCGGGGTTTCCGCCAATCCAGCTATAGCCATCGTCAAAGATCGCAGCGGCGTTCACCTGAACCATGGTCACGTCCTGCTGGGCCTGCGCCTCGGCCTGACGGGATTCTGCGATGTCCACTGCTTCGAAGATCACTTCGGGATTGTCCAACAGATAGGCACGGATCTCGCCGCGCAGCGCAATCTTTTCGTCTGCAGTCAGGCGGGCAAGGTTAAAGTCCGGCGTCTGTTTTCCCTGTGAAACATAGACCGCAGCTGCCAAGAGCAAAGTTGCAACGGCCAGACCGGCCAGAAGGGCATTTTTCACGAAACTCTCCGTTATTTTCGTCGCGCTGCGCGCTTTGAGGCCAGCAATATATCATCCGCTCGCCGCCAGCCAGCGGAACCTTGAGGCAAAAGATCGACAGCGCGTTTTGCGTGGATGCCCGCGTCTTTCATCCGCCCCTGCAAGGCGTATCGTTCGGCCGTTGCAACTGCGGCCATGCCCCGATTTCCAAGGGCGGCATAAGCCGCACCCAGATCGCGCAGGATACGCGCGTCGCGGAAATCCAGGCTGCGTGCTTTTTCCAGAACTGCCCGTGCTTCGTTGTGGCGCTTGAGCGACAGCAATGCCCGCCCATAACCGCCCAGACAAAGAGAATTGTTGGGCGCAAGGTCGGCGGCACGTTTATAGGCCCTCAGCGCCCCTTGCTGATCGCGGCTTTCGATCAGGATCTGACCCTTCAATTCATAAAGAAAGGGATCACGCGGGCGCAGAGCGATGGCTTTGTCGATCGCCGCGACCGCTTTGGCCTTTTGCGATTGCCGGTGGTACATGATCGCTTCGCGCATCAGGCGCACGTCTTTGGACGGGCTGGTTTTAAGCGTACGCTTTGTCCACTTTGGCGGACGCTCGAATGCCGAGAGTTTGCCTTTGGCACGCCCAAACCAATATTGCGCGGTCGCATCGTCGTCCCCGTCATGGGCAAGCGCCTGCGCCCCTGCTTTGGCCGCGCGAATCCGGTCGCGTGTCAGTGGGTGACTGCGCACATAGGGGTCTTGGCGTGAGGTATTCAAAAGCTCTTGACCCTCAAAGAGCTCCAGCACATCGATGGTGCCCTGTGTGTTCACGCGCGCGGCTTTCATATACCGCAGCGCGGATTTGTCAGCCGAGGCTTCTTCGGCGCGTGTATGGGCCAGAAAATTTCGCTGGGCGGTCGAGCTGACGCCCAGAGCGACACCCACGCCCAATTCCGGATTGCCTGCCGCCGCGCCAGCAACCGCCGCCAGAATAGAGCCAAGGCTTGCAGCGGTGCGGGCGGAGCCGAAGTTTTGCATCCGGCGCGTGATATGGCCGTTGGCGATATGAGCCGCCTCATGCGCAATGACCGCTTGCAACATTGCTGCGCTGTCGGTTTTCAGGATCAGTCCGGAATGCAAAAAGATATGACGATTGTCGACGACAAAGGCGTTCAGCTTGTTGTCATCAATCACCAGAATGCGCACGTTGCTGCCCAGCCCTGCGGCCGCAAGGATGGGCTTGGCGAGCTGCGCCAGAGAATATTCGATATCGGGGTCACGGATGATGGTCGCCGCGCGGGCAGGGGCTGCAACAAACACGAACACAAGTGCCGCGAGGAAACAGCTCGCAAGTAAGGTCAACCGAGTTGACGCTCTCGTCAGAAAAGGCTCAAAGATCATGGAGGCACCAGAAAGGAAAACCATGCGTAAGTCTAGTCGCAGCACCGTAGATCCCTTCATTGTGATGGACGTCATGGAGGCCGCCCGTAAGGCAGAAGCCGCAGGAAAGCATATCATCCATATGGAAGTGGGCCAGCCGGGAACCGCGGCACCAGAGCGGGCTCAGCGCGTTCTTGCCGAGACGATGCGGAAAGATGCCATGGGATATACCGTGGCGCTTGGTTTGCCGGCCCTGCGCAACCGGATCGCGCAGCTTTATGGCGACTGGTACAACGTCGACCTTAATCCGGAACGAATAGTGGTCACCTCAGGCAGCTCGTCTGCGTTCCTGTTGGCCTTCACGGCGTTGTTTGATGCGGGCGACACAGTGGCGATCGGCGCCCCGGGCTATCCCAGCTATCGCCAAATCCTGAAGGCGTTGTCGCTTAACCCGCTGGATTTGCCCGCGTCACCGGAAAACCGGCTGCAACCCGTACCCGAAGACTTCGCGGATCTGGACATTCAGGGTCTGATGGTGGCCTCGCCCGCGAACCCGACGGGTACGATGTTGGACAAGCCCGCGATGCAGGCGCTGATTGATGCAACGCAGGCCAAAGGCGCAAGCTTTATCAGCGATGAAATCTATCACGGTATTGAATATGAGGCGAAGGCCGTCACGGCGCTGGAAATGACCGACGACTGCTATGTAATCAACTCGTTTTCAAAGTATTTTTCGATGACAGGCTGGCGGATCGGCTGGATGGTCGTGCCCGAAGATCACATTCGTACGGTTGAGCGTCTGGCGCAGAATATGTTCATTTGCGCGCCGCATGTGTCCCAAGTCGCGGCCCTTGCGGCGATGGACGCCACCGACGAACTCGACGCCAATATGGCGGTGTATCGTGAAAACCGTCGCATGATGCTGGAAGGGCTGCCGAAGTCGGGCTTTACCAAATTTGCGCCCCCAGACGGCGCGTTTTATGTCTATGTGGATGTAAGCGAGTTTACCGAAGACAGCCGCGCCTTTGCCGCCGAAATACTTGAGCACGCGGGCGTTGCGGTCACGCCGGGTCTGGATTTTGATCCGGTGCGCGGGCACGGCACATTGCGTTTCTCATATGCGCGCTCCAGTGCCGATATCGCCGAAGGACTTGAGCGCCTTCAACGATTTATGACGCATCGTGGTCATCTTTAAGTTCTCAGACCCGTGGGACTGATGTAGTCTGTCATTAAACAACCAAAGAGTTGGATGATGAGCAGACTTCGATCCCTTTGCCTTGGGCTTTTGGCAGCTATTGGCCTGAGCACGCCTGTCGCCGCGCAGGAATTCACCGCCTTGGCCCGCGTGGATGCGGCCGCCAGCGCGATTACCGATGCACGGCGAGGCGGTGTTCAGCTGGATCTTGCCTTATCGCAGGGGCTGCCATGGCGCATCTTCACGCTGGATGAGCCACGCCGCCTTGTTATCGACTTTCGTGAGGTCGACTGGACGGGCATTGACGCGCAAGTGCTGGATCAGGCGCAGAACATCTCGGATGTGCGGGTTGGCGCGTATCGGCCGGGCTGGAGCCGGCTTGTCGCTGACTTGACCGTCCCTCTGGTTCTTGAAACTGCCGAAATGAAACTGGGTGACGGGCAGGGGCCAGTAACCCTGTCGGTGCGCCTGAAAGCTGCGAATGCCGAAGAGTTCGCGGCCAGGGCAGGCGCTCCGCATGATCCGCGTTGGGATTTGCCCGAAACGGTCATCACCCGCGAAGATCGCGAGGCCAAACCCGATTGGGCCCCCACGATCGTCGTGTTGGATCCGGGCCATGGCGGCATTGATCCGGGGGCCGAGCGTGGAAGCGTGACCGAGAAACAGATCACATTGCAGTTCGCACGCGAGTTGCGCGACACGCTGCGGCGGGCCGGGAATTTCGAAATCATTCTGACGCGGTCTGATGATGTCTTTGTCTCGCTTGAACGCCGCGTTGCCATCGCCCATGAGGTCGAAGCGGATATCTTTATGTCTCTGCACGCTGACACCGTGCTTGAGGGCTATGCGCAAGGGGCCACGGTGTACACGCTGTCGGAACAGGCCAGCGATGCGGCGTCGCAGTATCTGGCAGAGCGGCACAATCGCTCTGATGTTCTGTCTGGCATAGATCTGACGGGTACAGACGATCAGGTGGCCGAAGTGCTGCTGGACATGGCGCGTCGAGAAACTGCACCGCGATCGGAACGGTTGGCCAAAGCGATGGTGCTGGGCATGCAGGGCGCGGTTGGGGAGCTGAACAAACATCCCTATCGGCAAGGTGGCTTTTCGGTTTTGAAAGCGGCAGACATTCCTTCGGTGCTGATTGAAATCGGATTCATGTCCTCGGAACGTGATCTGGCCAATATTACCAACCCGGAATGGCGACAGGCTCTGGCCAATGGCATCCGCGACGGGCTGCAAGCCTGGGTTATCGCGGATGAAACCGCGCGCAATCTGGCAAATAACTGAGCTATATACGCGAAAAACCGCGGATTTTTCCCCTTGTTGTGTTTTGACCCATTTGTCATCCACAGCTATAGAAGAGCTGCAACAAGCTAGGGTTCAAAGTGATTAGATTTATTCTCTCATTTTTCGGTGGCATCTTTACGTTTGTAACGATGGGCCTTGCCGTGGTTGCTCTGTCGATTGGCGGGGTGCTGTATATCTACAGCTATGACCTGCCCAGCCACGAATCCCTTGCGCAGTATCAACCGCCGACCATCTCTCGGATCTATTCACGTGAGGGGCGGATCATCGATGAATTCGCCAAAGAACGTCGCTTGTTCGTGCCTGCAGAAGAGATCCCTGATCTGGTAAAACAGGCGTTTATTTCCGCCGAAGATAAGAACTTTTATCAGCATAATGGCTATGACGCCCGTGGTATCGCGGCCGCCTTTGTCGAAGCCGTGCGTTCGCGCGGGGCCAACGTGCGGGGCGCGTCGACGATCACCCAGCAGGTGATGAAAAACTTCCTTTTGTCCGGTGACCGCCAGATCGAACGGAAGGTCAAAGAGATCATTCTCGCAACCCGGATCGAAGAAACGCTGGACAAGGAAAGTATCCTCGAACTTTATATGAACGAGATCTTCCTGGGGCAGAATTCTTACGGTGTCGCGGCCGCGGCGCAGACCTATTTCAACAAGACGCTTTCGGACCTTGCACCGCACGAGGCTGCGACGCTTGCATCCATGCCGAAAGCCCCAAGTCAGTTTCATCCGGTACGCCGAAAAGAGAGACTGTTAAGCCGTCGAAACTTCGTTTTGAAAGAGATGAAGGAAAACGGCTATATCCCTGAAGATGTTTATGAAATTGAGGTAGCTCAACCGCTACTTTCAGTTCAGAATGGTGACTATGACAGCTTCCGCTCGGCGCTGCCATCCAGAGACTATTTCACCGACGAAATCCGTCGTCAGCTTAGCCGTGACTTCGGCGAAGAAGAGTTCTTTACCGGCGGTATGGCTGTGCGGGCAACGCTCGATCCGGAGCTTCAGGATGTCGCTGCGGCGGCCCTGCGTCACGCCCTAGAGAAGTACGATCGCGAACAAGGTATCTGGCGTGGAACCGGTTTGACCATCCCAACAGAACTTCTGGAATCCGAGGCGGAGTGGCGTGCCGCACTGCGCGATCTGGACGTGCCGCGGGACATCAATCTGGACGGCCAGTGGTACCCGGCTGTGGTGCTGTTTGTGGGCAACCGGGATGCTCGGATTGGCATCGAAGGTGTCGAAGATGACGCCGATGGGCACTTCATCAATCCGGCCGACGTCACCTGGGCGCGCAAGCAGCTAGAGGACGACGAGCTTGGACCCGAAGCAAAGGTCGCGGGCGACCTGCTGCGCGAGGGCGAAGTGGTGCTGGTGCGTGCGATCAACGACGAAGACGGCAACTTTGAACGCTGGTCGTTGCGGCAGGTAACCGAGGTTCAGGGCGGCTTTATGGCGATGGATGTGAACAACGGTCGCGTCCTCGCGATGCAGGGTGGTTTCAGCTATGAGCAGTCGGTTTTCAATCGCGCGACTCAGGCGCGACGCCAGCCTGGATCCAGTTTCAAACCTTTCGTTTATGCCGCAGCGCTGGACAGTGGTTACTCTCCGGCCACGATTGTTATCGATGCGCCGATCGAGATTGATACGCCCGAAGGTTTGTGGCGCCCGAAAAACTCGTCGAACAAATACTACGGGCCAACGCCGCTTCGGACTGGGATCGAGTACTCGAGAAACCTGATGACCATTCGCCTTGCCAAAGAGATCGGCATGGAAACGGTCGCGGATTACGCCGAACGGTTTGGCGTTTATGACGATATGAACCCGTTTCTGGCGAACTCTTTGGGGTCCGAGGAAACCACCCTTTACAAAATGGTCGCGGCCTATGCGATGTTTGCCAACGGCGGCGAGCGTGTAGAGCCGACGCTTGTTGACCGGGTTCAGGATCGCGGTGGGCAGACGATTTAC
Organism: Cognatishimia sp.; assembly: GCF_964229375.1. GTDB lineage: Bacteria > Pseudomonadota > Alphaproteobacteria > Rhodobacterales > Rhodobacteraceae > Cognatishimia. The sequence goes on along the minus strand of NZ_CAXREH010000187.1, from coordinate 447 downwards.
CGCCACGACCAGCGCTCTTGTGAGGACTGTGCCTTTGCAGAGCTCGCGGCAGACAGCAGCCCGCGCATCACCAGCAACCGTGAGCGTGTTATGGATGCAATCACCGCCTATCAATTGACGTCGATGATGCGCGGCGTTGTGGACCGTGGCAGCGCGTCTCGGGCAATCAATCTGGACGTGCCATCCGCCGGCAAGACCGGCACCACTAACGAGGCAAAAGATGTCTGGTTCGTAGGTTTCTCCAGCACCATGGTGGCCGGCTGCTATATCGGTTACGACACGCCAACCCCACTGGGACGCAACACTTTTGGCGGCAATACCTGTGGGCCTGTGTTCAACGAATTCATGCAAGCGGCTGTCGAGAAATATGGCGGCGGTGCCTTCCGTGTTCCGGCCGGTGGCCAGTTTATCAACATCGACCGTTTCTCGGGCGCGCAGTTGTCACCT
>NZ_CAXREH010000186.1:0-19826 GCF_964229375.1 Cognatishimia sp. | reverse complement strand
TTAAACGTGGCCGTTTCCATCCATTCATCGGCCGTGCCTTTCATGGTGGTGTTGGTGTAGTGACCGTATTTCTTTTTGCTCGGCGGGTTCACGATGCCAGCAATGTGACCTGACTCTGATACAATAAAACTCTTGGACCGGCTGCCCGAGAGTTTGTAACCGCGGGGGCAGTCTTTCCAGGCCGCGATGTGGTCGGTTTCGCAGGTCACCGACATTGTCGGAATGGTGACATCCTTGATCGACAGCGTCTCGCCAAGGATCTCGAACCCCTCTTGAACAAACTCGTTGCGCTGGCACAGACCGCGCAGATATTGCACGGCCATTTTGCCCGGCAACCCTGACCCATCGCCATTCCAGAACAACAGATCAAACGATGCCGGAGGCTCGCCCATCATATAGCTTTTGATCGCGGGCCCATAAATCAGATCGTTTGAGCGCAAAAAGCTGAACGTGCGCTGCATGATCATGGATCGCAGGATGCCTTCCTTCTCGCATTCGCGTTGAATGCCGTCGATAAAGTCGTTCTGCAGGAAGGGTGTGAACTCTCCCTGATCCGAGAAATCTGTCAGCGTTGTAAAGAAGGTGGCGGATTTGACCGATGTGTCCCCGCGCTTTTTCAAAAGCGCCAGCGTCAGGTTCAACGTGGTTCCCGCGATGCAATAGCCGACGGCATTGACCTGCTTTTGACCGGTGATCGATTTGACCTCGTCGATCGCCTGCAAGTAGCCGTCTTGGATATAATCTTCCAGCCCGACCTCTGCATGACTGCGATCCGGGTTGATCCAACTGACGACAAAGACGGTAAAGCCCTGATCGACCAGCCATTTGATCAGGCTGTTTTTCTCTTTTAGATCAAGAATATAATACTTATTGATCCAGGGTGGGAAGATCACTAGAGGGATCTCGTGCACGGTGTCGGTTGAGGGTGAGAACTGAACGAGTTCCATCATCTCGTTGCGATAGACAACGGCCCCTTCGGTGGTGGCCACGTTGCCGCCCAGCTCAAAGGCTGTTTCATCCGCCAGCTTTACAATCAGCTCGCCATTGTTGTCTTCAAGGTCACGGATCAGGTTTTCCAGCCCGTCGACCAAAGACTTCCCGTCCGTTTCCACCGCCTTTTCCAGCGCGTCCGGGTTGGTGGACAAAAAGTTGGTCGGGCTCATCATGTCGACAATCTGATCCGCGAAATAGCTGATCCGGCGTCGCTGGGTGTCATCCAAATCTTCCATTGCCGCAACCGAGTCCCGCACAGCTTGGGCATTCAACATGTATTGTTGCTTGATAAAGTTGAAATAGGGGTTGGTCTGCCACAGTTGATTTTTGAAACGACGATCGCTGGGCGTGTCGTCGGCGGGCGGCTCAAATTTGCCCTGCGCAAACATGTGCTGCGCTTCGACAAAGTGCTTCACCGATTTCCCCCAGAACGCCATCTGTTGTTCGAAAATGGCCCCCGGGTTTTCCATCGCCTTGGTCCAATACGCAGCAGCAGCCGTCGAGAACATGTCGTCGCCAGGTCCGGTCAAGGATTTGCGCATCGGTTTGTGCTGCGCCATCACTTCGATCAATCGTTGAGATAGGTCTTCAACGCGTTTGAGATTTTCGGACAGCTCGTCCATTTTCGCAACCGCAGCATCCTCGCCAGTTGTCATCTGCTTTTTCTACCCCTATTGTCGCTGCTATGCAGCAAATTACTCGCACTCAGGACTAAATTACCGACCCACAAACGTATCATAACGGTGCAACCAAGGAGAAGCCAATGCGATATATGGCCACCTATGATTGGATGGAAACCATCCGCAATACCAACGAGTGGTATGGGGCAACTGCCCGCGCGATGGCGTCGTATCCGGTATTTGCACTGTTCCCCTCACCGGCATTGAAGTGGATGGAAGCCTGGGGCGAAGTCACCGAACGCACCTTTCAGCGCATGGTGACGCGGCCTGATTGGGATATCCATTCGTTCACCTGCGAGGACGGCAAGGACCATGTGGTGCAGGTTCAGCCAGTTGTAGAGAAGCCATTCGGTGATCTCATTCATTTCTCTGTCGCCGGGCGCAAACGACGCAAGCGGCAGGTCATGCTGGTCGCGCCGATGTCGGGTCACTACGCAACTTTGCTGCGCTCGACGGTGAAGTCTCTACTGCCTGATTGTGAAGTTTATGTCACAGATTGGCACAACGCGCGGGACATCCCTGTCAGCGCGGGCAAGTTCGATATCGAAGACTATACGCTCTATCTGGTCGACTTCATGAAAGAACTTGGCCCAGACACCCATGTTATCGCGGTGTGCCAGCCGGCTCCGCTGACGCTGGCGGCTACGGCGTATCTGGCGCAAGAAGATCCCAAGGCCCAGCCTCGCTCGCTGACCCTGATTGGCGGGCCGATTGACCCGAATGCTGCGCCGACGGATGTCACCGACTTTGGCCATTCTGTCACCATGGGCCAGCTAGAAGAGATGATGATTCAGCGTGTCGGCTTTAAATACGATGGCGTGGGCCGCAAGGTCTATCCGGGTTTGCTGCAGCTTGCGTCCTTTATGTCGATGAACGCCGAAACACACAGCAAAGCCTTTATGGACCAGATCATGCGCGTCATGCAGGGCGAGGCTGGCGATTATGACAAACACAACCGTTTCTATGACGAGTATCTGGCGGTTATGGACATGCCTGCGGAATTCTATCTGTCCACAGTAGACCGGATCTTTAAGAAGGGCGAAATCGCGGCCAACGACTTTGTCGTTGCCGGACGCAAGGTCGACATCGGAGCAATCACGACTGTTGCTGTGAAAACGGTCGAGGGCTCCAAAGACGACATCTCGGCGCCGGGGCAATGTGTGGCCGCGCTGGATCTGTTGACCGGGCTGCCTGACGACAAGAAAGCGCATCACCTCGAGGACGGCGCAGGTCACTATGGGATTTTTGCGGGCAAAAGCTGGCGTAACAACATCCGCCCGCTGGTGCTGGATTTCATCAACGCAAACAGCGGTCCAAAGCCTAAGAAAGCGGCCAACAAAAACGCGGCGGCCTGATCACGCGCGGGCGTCGTGAACGCCCTTGGCGCGTGGCCGATAGATCAAGACCAGCATCAGAATGCCCAGCCACATAATCGCGGCAGGTAGCAACGTGACGGCCCAGCGTAGCGCAGACAGGGCTGCCTCGCTTTGGGCGACCACGCCATCTGTGCTTTCCAGGAACCCGTAAGCGCTCAGAACCAGCCCAAGAACCAAGGGGGCCAGCGCATTGGCGACTTTTTGGCCAAACAACCACAGCGCGGCAAAGGCGCCTTCAACGGCCTCGCCGCTTTCCTCGCGTGTCACATCCATCAAGTCAGGGTACATCGCCCAAGGCAGCTGCTGATAAGCGCCGTTGCAGAAACCTGCCAGCACGAACAACGCCGCCATCACCGTAAAGCTGGTGGCCGGAAGCTGGGTGAAGATCAGCCACAGAACAACCGTATAAGCGACCACGCCGATCACCAGCGCCTGAAGCTTGCCAAAGCGGGCGGCCATCACCACCCAGACCGCCTGAGACAAAACCGAGCCTACGATAAACATCGCAAACAGCCCCGCAAACACGCCCAGCGCGGCCGCAAGACCGGCAAGCGCGCCTCCGGTTTTCACGATCAGATACAGGGCCGAAAGCTGCAGCCCAGCCGCGATCAGGGCGACGCCGAGGGTTAGTACCCCGTATATGACCACCAAAAGCGTGAAGCGCTGGTTTGACGTCACCAGACGCAACATCTGCCCCAGTCCCAGTCCCGTTGGCGTTGCAATCCGCGGAGCGCGACGGGTGGCCGCGATCGAGGCCCAGATCGCAAGAATCATGACCGGGGCCACCATCAGAACCGCCATGCCGTATCCAGCCTTGGTGTCGCCCGCCAGCGCCGGCACAATCGCCCCTGCGGTCAACAGGCCCAGCGATGCAAACCCCATGCGCCACGCCATCATCACCGAGCGTTCCTGCGGATCCTGCGTCATTTCTCCGGCCATCGCGCCGTAGGGAATAGTAACGGCGGTGAAACCCAAGGTCGCAAGCGCGAAAAACGCCATGACCCAAGCCGCATTCGCCTGCCAGCTCATGCCGTCTGGCACCCAGAAGATACCGACGATGCCGATGGCTTGGACAACCGCGCCCACAAACATCCACGGGTAACGTCGGCCAAACCGGCTGTGGGTCTTGTCAGACAGATAGCCAATCAGCGGATCGGTGATGACGTCAAACGCCAGAACCGAAAAGGTCAGAATGCCCGCCACGGCAGGCGGCACCCCCAAATAGGTCGTCATAAACGCAAACACCAAAAGCTGCTTTGCGACGACAAAAACGTTGATGCCCAGATCGGCAAGCCCCCAGCCCGCCTTTTGTCCGATTGATAACGCCATGTGACCCTCCCCGCGTGCGTCGCGGTAGGCTATGCGCAATCCTTGGATCGACAAAGACTCACCTAGCGTAAGCTAGAGTTACATGACTTCGGTGATCGCTTGAGTGATAAGATCCAGACTGCGCGGGTCTGACAGGCTGTGATCGCCGTCGCGTACCAAAGTCAGGCGCATGTCTTCGCTTTCGGCATGATCCAGCAAGCGCAATGCGGTTTCGCGTGTGACGGCCGTATCATTGGTGCCCTGCAAGAAGCGCACCGGGAATGGCAAAGGCAGCGGGTCGCGCAGGACCAGATGATTTCGGCCATCCTCAATCATCCGCTTGGTGATGATATAGGGCTCCATATAATCAGACGGCAGTTCGACGTGCCCTATTGTGTCCAACGCCTCTTTCTGTGCGTCGCTGAAATTCGCCCAATAACCGTCCTCGGTGAAATCCGGCGCGGCCGCGATCGTCACAAGCCCCTTAACACGCCCCGCGCGCGCTTTGCTCAGCAGCAGCGCCTGCCAACCACCCATGGAGGAGCCAACCACGACAAGATCACCGTCGCTCAAGGCATCAATCGCCGCCAGCGTATCTTCGTGCCAGTCGCCAATCGCCCCCTCTTCAAAGGTTCCAGAGCTTTGGCCGTGACCTGAATAGTCAAACCGCAGGAACGCCTGACCGCGTGCTTTGCACCAGGTTTCAAGATGGATCGCCTTGGTGCCCTCCATGTCGGATTTCAGACCGCCAAGGAACACCACGGTGGGCCCGGCTCCTTCCGTCTTGTGATATGCAATCTGCCGCCCCTGCGCGGTTTCAAGAAAGTCAGCCATGTCGCCCTCCGTTTTCTCTTGCTTATCGCGAGCGCGGGCCAAGCAAAACCCATTTCCGCGTGCTTTGAATTCACCAATTGCGACCCTCGCCAAAAGTGGCGGTTGACAGTCGCGTGGCCGAACGCCAAAACAGCGGCGAACCATATACCCGCAACCGGGCGTTCCGTGGGCGCCAAACTGACGAGGAGAGCCAAGCTATGGCCCAGATTTCCCTCACCTTTCCCGATGGCAATGCACGCGACTATGAGGCAGGCGTAACCGCTGCTGACGTTGCAAAGTCGATCTCGACCTCTCTGGCCAAAAAGGCCATCTCAGCGACCGTCGATGGTCAGCACTGGGATATGCAGTGGCCGATCGAGGCCGACGCGCAGATCGCCATCAATACACTCAAAGACAATGACAGCGAAGCGCTGGAGCTGATCCGTCACGACTGTGCCCACATCATGGCCCGCGCCGTGCAAGAGATCTGGCCAGACGTCAAAGTCACCATCGGCCCTGTGATCGAGAACGGCTGGTACTATGACTTTGACCGCGCCGAGGCCTTTACCCCCGAAGATCTGAGCATCATCGAAAAGAAGATGAAAGAGATCATCAACCTGCGTGATCCGGTAAAGACCGAGGTCTGGGAGCGGGATGTGGCCGTGCAGTACTATAAGGATCGCGGCGAGCCCTATAAGGTCGAGTTGATCGACAGCATCCCCGGCGACGAGCCGTTGCGGATGTATTGGCACGGCGATTGGCAGGATCTGTGCCGCGGCCCTCACCTGCAGCACACCGGTCAGGTGCCCGCGGATGCCTTTAAACTGATGAAAGTAGCCGGTGCCTACTGGCGCGGCGACAGCTCGCGTCCGATGTTGCAGCGTATCTACGGCGTAGCCTTCAAAAACAAAGAAGACCTGCGAGCGCATCTGAACTTCCTTGAAGAAGCTGAAAAGCGGGACCACCGCAAGCTTGGCCGCGAAATGAACCTGTTTCACATGCAGGAAGAAGCGCCGGGCCAGGTTTTCTGGCATCCCAACGGCTGGACTGTTTACACCGAGCTTCAAGACTATATGCGCCGCCAGCAACGTGCTGGAGGCTATGTCGAGGTAAACACACCGCAGGTCGTTGACCGCAAACTGTGGGAGGCCTCGGGTCACTGGGACAAATATCAAGAGAACATGTTCATTGTCGAAGTCGACGAGGACCACGCGCGCGAAAAGGCCGTGAATGCTCTGAAACCCATGAACTGCCCGTGTCACGTTCAGATCTTCAATCAGGGCCTCAAGTCCTATCGTGATCTGCCGCTGCGTATGGCCGAATTCGGATCCTGCGCGCGTTACGAGCCGTCGGGCGCCTTGCATGGCATCATGCGCGTGCGTGGGTTCACACAGGACGACGGGCATATTTTCTGCACCGACGAGCAGATTGAATCAGAAACCAAACGCTTCATCGATTTCTTGTCCAAGGTCTATGCAGATCTTGGATTTGAGAACTGGACCATCAAACTGTCAACGCGCCCCGAGAAACGGATCGGGTCTGACGAGGTTTGGGACCGTATGGAAGAAGCCCTTGGCGACGCCTGTAAAGCGGCGGGCCATGAATTTGAGGTTCTGGAAGGGGAAGGCGCGTTTTACGGGCCAAAGCTTGAGTTCACTCTGACAGATGCAATCGGCAGAAACTGGCAGTGCGGCACGCTTCAGGTCGACAGCAACCTGCCTGAACGTCTGGACGCATCGTTTATCGGCGCAGATGGCGAGAAACACCTTCCGGTCATGCTTCACCGGGCGACTCTTGGATCGTTTGAGCGGTTCATCGGCATCCTGATCGAAGAACACGCCGGTAAACTGCCATTCTGGCTGGCGCCACGTCAGGTTGTGGTGGCAGGCATTGTGTCTGACGCGGATGACTATTGCCTTGAGGTCGTTGAAAAACTGAAGGCCGCAGGAATTCGCGCCGAGGCCGATCTGCGCAATGAAAAAATCAACTATAAGGTCCGCGAGCATTCTGTCGGCAAAGTTCCTGTCATTCTGGCCTGTGGACAGAAGGAAATTGAGAACAGAACGGTCTCGACCCGGCGCCTTGGAGAGAAGCAAACCAAGGTTCAGACGCTGGACGAAATTGTTACAATCCTCGCAGCCGAGGCAACACCACCGGATCTGGCGAGCTAGGTTGTAACATTTGCCCGAAACTTTTTGGAAAAGCCGGTCATATTTGGCCGGCTTTTGCTTTTTATTAAGGGATTTTTGCCCATTTTCTCTCACACGAGATAACACAAGCGTGACACACGTTTCCGTTATTGGAAAACAGTGCCGTCTCCCGACTAATGTTCACCCATGCCGTCAGGAGCGGCTGGAATTAAACTTTGTTCATGAGGACTTAACCCTATGTCTACCCCACTGAAATCCCTGGCCGTGGCCGCAACCGTCGCAGCAGCAGTAACTTCCGTAACAGCACACTCCGCTTCCGCGATGAGCAAAGAAAAGTGCTACGGTGTTTCCCTCGCAGGCGAAAACGATTGCGCAGCGGGCCCAGGCACAACTTGCCAAGGTACTTCCACTGTTGACTATCAAGGCAACGCGTGGACACTGGTAGAAGCAGGCACATGCGCAGACATCGAACTGCCAGCAATGGCAGACGGCACTGCACGCATGGGTTCCCTGGAAGCTCTGGACCGCGACCTGCCAGCATAAGCTTTGAAGAGCTGGGCCTGATACGCAGGCCCGGCTCGCCCCTCGAGACTATGATGTGAGGCCCCAAAATGTTTGACCAAAGCTTTGAGCAGCTCCCAAATGGCTGCGGTGTCGGATACAAGCCTCAGCATTTCACAGACATCATGGACAATCCCGGCACTGTCAGCTGGTTTGAAATCCATGCAGAGAATTACATGGGCGACGGCGGCCGCCCGCGCGCGCAGATGCGGCATCTGGCCGAGCGCTTTGCCATGTCCGTCCACGGCGTAGGTCTTTCGATCGGTGGCGAAGGCGACCTGGATCAAGATCACCTTGCCCGTTTGAAATCCCTCGTCGACTGGCTGAACCCCGCAAGTTTTTCCGAACATCTGGCGTGGTCCACCCATGAGTCACATTTCCTGAACGATCTTCTGCCCCTGCCCTATAATCAGGCCACGGTTGATCGCGTCAGCTCGCATATCACACAGCTGCAAGAGACCATCGGTCGTCAGATGCTGCTTGAGAACCCATCTAACTATCTGGCCTTCTCAGACAGCGACATGAGCGAAATCGACTTCCTGAAAGAGGTCGCGACGCGCACGGGCTGTGGCCTGTTGCTGGATGTGAACAACGTGTTCGTGTCCGCAACCAACCAAAAAATGAACGCGGTCGAATATATCGACGCCTTCCCGCTGGATCTGGTGGGCGAAATCCACCTTGGCGGTCACGATGAAGATGTGGATGACCACGGTGACCCACTGTTGATCGACAGCCACAACCAGCCGGTGGTCAATCAGGTCTGGTCTTTGTTTGCCCATACAATCCTGCGCGGTGGCCCAAAGCCGGTTCTGATCGAGCGCGACAGCAACATCCCCCCTTGGGCCGAGCTGGAAGGCGAAGCCGCCCATGCCCTTGATATCATGACGAATGTTAAGGCTGCGGCATGACACCGGATCAAACAGACTTCACCGAGGCGCTGCTGCGCCCTGATTTGCCGCACCCGGACAATCTGATCGACCACGCGGGCCGTCCCGCGGGCAAACGGTTTGACATCTACAGAAACAATGTGGTGTTCAGCCTGTGCGAAGCGCTTGTGACGGCCTTTCCTGTGCTGCACAAACTCTTGGGCGATCAGTTCTTCAGCGCTATGGCGGGTATCTTTGTCCGTCAGCATCAGCCTGAAACGCCCGTTTTGATGTTTTATGGCGCGCAAATGCCAGAGTTTCTGACGACATTTGAGCCTGCGCAAAAATACCCATATCTGGCCGACGTCGCCCGCTTGGAACTTGCGATGCGCCACAGCTATCACGCGGCAGACATCGAGCCATTTGATCCGCAGATCTTCTCAACGCTTCCAGCGGACCAGCTGATGGCGTCGCGCGTCACACTTGCGCCTTCGCTTCAATTGTTGCGATCCCGTTGGCCGATCTATTCGATCTGGGCCTCGCAAATGCAGGGAACGCCCATGCCCGAGGCCCCAAGCGGAGAAGCCCTTATCATCACCCGCGCGGAGTTTGATCCCGCCCCCCACCTTTTGCCCGCAGGGGGCGCCACCTTTGTGATGGCATTGCAGGCCGGCGAAACATTCGGGTCCGCTTTGGACAAGGCCACCGCCGCAGTTGCGGACTTTGATCTGCAAACGACCCTTGGACTCTTGATCGCCGGACAAGCGATCGCCACCCTAACTACGGAGAAACATGATGCTTAACCAACTGACATCACTCTATAAAAGCATCTTTGCACAGGTTGAACGCCTGCTTGAGCCTTGGCTTCTGCCAAGTCTTGCGCGGTTTGTGTTCGCCGCGGTTCTCTTTACCTATTTCTATCAGTCCGGCCTGTCGAAAATCGACTTTGGCAATGGCATCCTTGGCTTTTTGAAGCCGACCGCCAACGGATTTGTTCAGATCTTCCCGAAAGTTGCCGAGGCCGTCTTCTATGACATCTCGCAGGCGTCTTTCTTCCATAAGCTGGTGATTGTACTGGGCGGCTGGTCGGAAATCCTGCTGCCGCTGATGATCGTACTTGGGCTGCTGACCCGTCTGGCGTCGGTGGGCATGATCGGCTTTGTCGTGGTGCAAAGCCTGACCGACCTTTATGGCCATGGCGGCATAGCGCACAAAGAAACTCTGGGTGTCTGGTTTGACAAAATTTCAGACGCAGCAATTCTGGATCAACGCGCCTTCTGGATGCTGCTCTTCGTGGTGCTGATCGTCCGCGGCGCCGGCCCGATCTCCGTCGACGCTATTCTCGGCCTGAACCGCAAAAACGACGACGCCTAAAAATGCGCCTTTTCCTCGTCGGGTTTACCTGCCGAAATGGCTAGGATCCCGGCGAGGCCCGCAAAGGCAATCGGGAACATCGTAAAGACGTTGAACCCAAATCCGGCGTACATCCAAGCCGCTGAAATCAGCAACAAAACACCGCCCCACAGAGCCCGCGCACGCGCCATAGCGCCGCCCGCAATCGCAAGCAATGGCGCCATCAGAGCAGTCGAGCGTACCAGCCCAACATTGTCGACTTGGGTGGCCCAGTCCCCCACCTCTCCATAGCGGTCGATCACCTCGGTATATCCCCAGCCAAAAAAGCCGACGATCATTCCGAACAGTCCGGCAATGATGCCCAGGACCAGCGCTGCATTCCGCATATTAGCCTCCTCGTGCTGCCCCTATGACATGGGCATGTCTGACTATAATCCAAGGGCTCCCTGAACCTTAGGGGTCCAACCCAGGAAAAATTCCCCGTCACGATCAATCAACGGCCGCTTCATAACGGTCGGCTTTTGCGCCAACAACGTCAGCACGGGCAAAGCGCGTGTTTCTTCATCCATTCCGCGCCAGGTGGTCGAGCGGGTGTTGACCAAAGCCGCCCCCAGCACCTCATAGGCTTGGGCCAGGACGTCTGCAGGGACACCGTCGGCCCGCACATCCACAAATTCCGCATCCGTCAGGGCTTTCACGGCCTTGCGACAGGTATCGCAGTTCTTCAAACCATATATTTTCATCGCTTTTCCTGCATTTTGTACGCTCTGGGCGCTTCAGATCACAAATCGATCCTGTTTCGCTTGCTTTTTACAATAGGCGTGCAATCATCCCAACCGTAGCATTTCGTTTTATGTGACCGGTTCTGTACTTTATGATCTGCGATCCTAGATCAGATGTTGCACCCTGCGAACACGGGGTGACTGACTAATGGAAGGAGACACGGTATGCCAAGTGGCACCGTTAAATGGTTCAACACCACAAAAGGCTACGGCTTTATTGCGCCCGACGAAGGTGGAAAAGACGTTTTTGTTCATATTTCGGCGGTAGAACGCTCTGGCCTGACAGGCTTGGCGGACAATCAGAAAGTCGAATACGAATTGTCAGAAGGCCGGGATGGCCGTCAGATGGCAGGCGACTTGAAACTGGTCCAATAATCCTAGGGATACAGCAGCACCCCCAGGAGCGAAGATAAGACAATCACATCACCAACATCAGTTGGTGGTGTAACATCCTTTTGTGCCCTCAGGGCAGACCATGCGCGGATGCACTTTCGGTTTAACCCGGGTAGGTTCTTCGCAGACTTCGCCTGCGATTGGCACGCCACAGCTGATCATGCCACCAACTTCGACCGGTTGCAGACCCGCGGGACACAGACCGCCACCGTTGCTTGCCGCGGCCATACGATAGGCGCAGCCCATTGGCGTTTGTGGCGGAACGCTTGGCGTAAATGTGATTTCAGGATCGGGTTTGATCTTGCACGGAAAGATAATGCAGGTTGCATGTGCCGGCACCGCGATGACCGCAAGACAACTTGCAAACATTAAATTCTTAAACATCTAGGCCCCTTTTCGTTGCATCTGCTCAATTATCAGGTGGGTCACTGGCCCATAGACTACTATATTTTGTGGGTCAGTCAATTTCTGATAACGCAGAAACACCGGAAAATCGGTTAAGATTGACGGCGGATATATTCATCCACGCGGCACTCCGGACTCGCCCCGTCCAGAGGAACCTGCGAAATGCGGTGAAACTCTTCTGACGAGAACTCTGGGAAAAAGACATCCGCATCTGCGATTTCGGTGTCGACCTCGGTCACCAAAAGACGGTCCGCAACGGGCAACATCGCGCGATAGATCCCTGCCCCGCCGATCCCATAGATCCGCATGTAGCCTTCGCTTTGGGCCAACGCGATGGCGTCTTCGATCGACGCGACAACGTGCTCTGTCAGGTTTTCCTGCGACGACACCACAATATTCAGGCGATTTTTCAATGGCTTGAACGGCAGACTGTCCCAGGTGTTGCGCCCCATGATGATGGCGCCGCCCAGCGTTTCCTTTTTGAACATCGCCAGATCCTGCGGCACGTGCCACGGAATATCATTGTCTTTGCCAATCGCGCCGTTGCGCGCGCGTGCTACAATCAAGGAAATCATACGGCTACCGGAGCTTTGATGTTTGGGTCGGCCTCATAGTTCACCACTTCGAAATCCTCGAACTTGAAATCAAAAATCGACGACACCTTGCGGGTGATGCGGACCTGCGGCAGCGGTTTGGGCGTGCGTGCCAATTGTGTGGCCACCTGATCCATATGATTGGAGTAGATGTGGGCATCGCCAATCGTATGCACGAAATCACCTGGCTCATATCCGGTGACATGCGCCAGCATCAGCAGCAAAAGCGCATAAGAGGCGATGTTGAACGGCACACCCAAGAACATATCGGCCGAGCGCTGGTACAGTTGCAGGTGCAGTTTTCCGCCAATAATGCGCACTTGCCAAAGGGTGTGGCACGGCGGCAGCGCCATGTCAGGCACGTCGGCTGGGTTCCAGGCAGACACGATCATGCGACGGCTGTCTGGCGAGGTTTTGATCAACTCGATCAGGTCGGCGATCTGATCAACGCTGCCACGACTTAGAACGCCGTCATCCTCTTTTACAGCCGGAAAACTGCGCCACTGATGGCCATAGACCGGACCCAGATCGCCGTTTTCATCGGCCCATTCGTCCCAGATCGAAACGCCATTGTCTTTCAGATACTTGATGTTTGTATCACCGCTTAGAAACCACAGCAGTTCGTGAATGATCGAGCGAAGATGCAGTTTTTTCGTCGTGACCAGCGGAAATCCTTCGCTGAGAGGATAGCGCGCTTGCAGGCCAAAATAAGACGTCGTGCCGGTTCCAGTCCGGTCACTAGAGGGCGTACCCTGATCCAAAATCAATTGCAGTTGGTCGTGATATTGCTGCATATCGCCCTCCTTGGTCGCCCTGTCACCCTGCGACTCAAGCCCAAGCATACCCCCCAGATCTAGCTGCCACCACCCCAAAGGACGCAAGATGCGGTCATTTTCTGACCTCAGGTTGCGAAGCCCCTCGACACTGCCCGCGAAACATCTAGCTTATCGTCAACAACAGAATTGACCGGAGTTCTACAATGAAGATTCGTTACCTGCATACGATGGTTCGTGTTGCCGATCTTGAAAAATCCATTGCGTTTTACGAGCTGCTGGGCCTCAGCGAAACCCGTCGCTATGAAAACGAAGGCGGGCGGTTTACGCTGGTGTTCATGTCCCCTCCGGGTCAAGAGAATGCCCACGTCGAACTAACCTATAACTGGGACGGCGACGAAGGCTTGCCAAGCGACAGCCGTCATTTCGGCCACCTCGCATATGCTGTCGAAAACATTTATGAGACCTGCCAGCATCTGATGGACAATGGTGTCACGATCAACCGGCCGCCGCGCGATGGGCGCATGGCGTTTGTGCGCAGCCCTGACAATGTTTCCATCGAGCTCTTGCAAGATGGCGACGCCTTGCCGTCAGCAGAACCTTGGGCCTCGATGGAAAACACCGGCCACTGGTAGGGTCAGTAGATATAGCGGATCTGGTCCGTCCAGTACCGCTCGACCCGTTTGAGGGCCTGCGTAATATCAAGCAGGCCCGCAATACCAAGCACCCCCTTGACCTGCAGCCCCTCGGCGTGGCGTTCAAATAAAGCCGCCACCAGATCGCGGATCGCGCGACCTTGAGGGGTGAGGCGTACACGCACAGACCGGCGATCGATTTCGCATCTTTGGTGGTGCATGTACCCCATTTCGACCAGCTTCTTAAGGTTATAGCTGACGTTGCTGCCTTGATAATAGCCGCGCGATTTCAACTCTCCGGCGGTGACCTCATTGTCCCCGATATTGAACAGCAACAGCGCTTGAACGGCGTTAATCTCAAGGACACCGACGCGCTCAAATTCGTCTTTGATCACGTCCAGCAGCAAACGGTGCAGCCGTTCCACCAACGCCAGCGCATCCAGATAGTTCGTGATATAGCCCGCATCTGTAGGCAATCGTGTGGGTGAATGAATGCTCATCCCGGCCTCCGAGGTTTGTCGAAGGTCAGGGTGAAACAAAAATGCCAAAAATCCGTTAAGTCGCGCAGTTCTAGCTAAAATTGCGCTTATTGCGTGCTGTGAACATGCTCTGAGATCTGTGAAATCAAATCAGACAGCGCCTCCGGCGCGGCGGCTTGACCGCTGACCCATTGATACAGGTCCTGATCGTTTTCATTCAAAAGCGCCTCATAGTGATCTAGGGCAGCGTCGTCCATCTGAGACAGATAGGCATCCGCATAGCGGCTGAGGATGATATCCATTTCCTTGATGCCGCGACGCATCGACCGCATCTTCAGGCGCTTCAGACGGTTTTCGTGCGATTCAGCCACGGGTCACGCTCCTTTACGCAGGCGCTTCTCAAGCACCGCCAGACGCTTTGCTGCGTTTTGCAACTGGGTATGAATTTCTCGAACTTCTGCCAGGATCGCCTGATCTGTCGAGGCCGCTTCTTGATCCACGTCGACGTCGTCGCCCTCACCCGTCAAAAGCCACTTCAGCGAGACGCCAAGCAGCCCGGACAGCATCTGCAGGCGGTTGGCGCGCGGCTCATTCAGGTCATCTTCCCAGCTGAGCAAGGTCGATTTCTTGACCCCCAACTTACGCGCCAGATCGGTTTGCGTCATCGAGGCCTGCTCGCGGGCTGCCGTCAGGCGATCACCAAAGGTGGCCACCTCGGGCATAAACCATTCCTCGGAACCCATCACCTCTTCGGTGGCCCAGTCGTCCTGTGTGGTCATGTGCTTTGCCCTTAACATTGCTTGCCCATCAATGGGGCGCACACTATGACAGGCAGGACCGGATTACAAACGAGGCATTATGTCCATTCTTGCTGATACGCTAAGCCGCGTGAAACCTTCGCCGACGATGGCCATTACTGGCAAAGCCGCAGAGCTGAAAGCCGCGGGGCGCGACGTGATCGGCCTGTCTGCGGGGGAACCCGATTTCGACACGCCGGAAAACATCCGCCAAGCGGCGCATGAGGCGATTGAAAACGGCAAGACGCGCTATACGGCGGTTGATGGAATTGCCGAGTTAAAGCAGGCCATTTGTGCCAAGCTGAAACGCGACAACGGTCTGGACTATACGCCCCAGCAGATCACCGTGGGCACCGGCGGCAAACAGACGCTCTATAACGCGCTGATGGCCACGCTGAACCCCGGCGACGAGGTGGTGATCCCTGCGCCTTATTGGGTCAGTTATCCGGATATGGTGTTGCTGGCAGGTGGCACGCCCGTCATCGCCGAAGCGCAGTTGGAGAACAGTTTCAAGCTAACCGCCGATCAGCTTGAGGCCGCGATCACGCCTAAAACCAAATGGTTTATCTTTAACAGCCCGTCCAACCCGACCGGCGCAGGCTATAGCCATGACGAGTTGAAAGCCCTGACCGATGTTTTGATGCGCCACCCGCATGTCTGGGTGATGTCTGACGATATGTACGAGCATCTGGCCTATGGCGACTTTGAATTCTGCACGCCTGCACAGGTCGAGCCAGCGCTTTATGACCGCACGCTCACCTGCAACGGCGTGTCCAAGGCCTATGCCATGACCGGATGGCGCATTGGGTATGCTGCCGGCCCGCAAGAGCTGATCGCGGGGATGCGCAAGATCCAAAGCCAATCCACATCAAACCCCTGTTCGGTCAGCCAATGGGCAGCGGTCGAGGCACTGAATGGCCCGCAGGACTATCTGGCAAAACACAACGAGATGTTCGTGCGGCGGCGGGATTTGGTCGTCGCCATGCTGAACGAAATAGAGGGCATTCAGTGCCCGACACCCGAAGGCGCGTTTTACGTCTATCCGTCGATTTCCGGTCTGATCGGGAAAACCACCGCATCGGGCAAAACCATTGAAACGGATGAAGATTTCGCGACTGCCTTGCTTGAGGACAAAGACGTTGCTGTGGTCTTTGGCGCGGCCTTTGGCTTGTCGCCCAACTTCCGCGTCAGCTATGCGACCTCAGATGCGGCCTTGAAAGAGGCCTGCACCCGCATTCAGGATTTCTGCGCCAAGTTGACCTAAGGAGCCTCCATGCTTAACGCCCTGCCCGAGCTTTACTTCCGTCTGCGCGACTCTGGCGCGAGTGTGTTCCGCATGGACAGTGACGCGCGAAACGGGCGTATCGACATGACGCAGATCGCGACGGTGAATCTGAAGTCAGGCGACTTCAAGGCGACCGGCGACAAGGTGCTGTCGGAGGCGGATCAAGACGCCATCCAGACATGGATCGCAGATCGCATGGAAAGCCAGCCGTGGCGTCGGTTGGACAAGGTGATGCAGACGATCGAGGACATCAACCAAACGGCGCATTGGGTTCAGACCGAGGCCTCGGACAAAGATCTAGAGGGCGTCACCGATGCGCTGTTTCTGGCGATGCATGATCTGCGCCAGGTGCTTGTACGCAAAACCGCAGACCGGATGAGCGACGACGCCGACAGCTAGGCCTCGGCAACAGCAGAGGCGCGCAGATCCACCATGATCTGCCGCCAGAACCGCCACATCAGCAACAGCGCCGCACTGGCAAGCCCTGCCACCAGCCCCAGCCAAACGCCCACGCCCTCCAGTTCAAAGAAGAAGCCCAAGCCATACCCCGTGCTGGCCCCAACCAGCCAATAGCTGATCGCTGCCAAAAGCATTGGCCATTTGGTATCCAACACGCCGCGCAAAAGCCCAAGCGCCATGGCCTGAGCCCCGTCTACAAACTGAAACAATGCCGCCAGCAGCATCAATTGCGCGCCAAGCGTCAGAACCGCGTCATAGTTCGGATCATCCGCACCGATGAACAGCGAAATCAACGCCGCCGGAATCGTCACCATAACCGTGACAGCCACCACCGAAAATCCAAGGCTCATCCAGATTGCCATCCGCGCGCCTTTGGCGAGATGCTCATAATCCTTGCGGCCAAGGGCATTTCCCGCCCGAACCGTCGCCGCACTGGACAATCCCAGATGCATCATAAAGGCCAACCCAGCGATATTGATCGCAATCCCATGGGCGACCAGCGGAACCGTCCCAAGCCAACCCATCATCGTTGTGCTGAAAGCAAACAGCGACACCTCTGACAAGGCGGTCAAGCCAATGGGCAATCCAAGCCGGAAAACCGAGAACAGGACCTCGTTGTCAGACTTCCAGATCCGCTGAAACATCGCGTGTTCTGGCAAAACCTTCAGCGCATAGACTACGACGCCGACGATAGAGACCACCTGCACGACCAAAGACGCGATTGCGGCGCCGATGATACCCAGTTCGGGCGCTCCGAAATTGCCAAAGATCAGAACATAATTCACCGCCGCATTCGCCAAAGCCGCGACAACCGTGATCCAGAAAACCACCCGCGTGCGCTCTAGCGCAGCAAGATAACTCTTTAGCACATTGGTCAGCAGCGCAGGCAAAAGGCCAAACCCCACGATGCGCAGATAGGTCTGCGCCTGGTCTGCCAGATCCGCCTGCTGGCCGATGGCTTTCAGAACGGCGCCAGACCACCAGAACAGTGGGAAAATCAAAAAGGCATAGGCCACAGACAGCCACATCCCCATACGCGTGATCCGGCGGATCTGGGTTTCGTCGCCCTTGGCGTCCGCCTCGGCCACCATCGGCATAACGGCAATCGAAAACCCCGATCCCAGAATAAATGTCACGAAAAACAGTGTGTTGCCCAGAACGGCAGCAGCCAGCGCCTCGGCGGAATAGCGCCCCAGCATGGCCGTGTCTGTCATGCCAATAGCAAACTGCGCCAGATGTCCGCCAATCAACGGCAGACCCAGCACCAAAAGGGCCCGAAAATGGCCCCGATAACTCATTACTTTGTGTTCCATAGCTCAACCATTAGGAGCCTCTTCTCAACTTGGCAAGAGCAGCAGCGACCATCCTGCTGTCGTGTTTTGACCGCAATGAAGCGCAACCGAAACTTATCCACAGACCCGCGCCCCGCTATTGCTCAATGCGTGCTTGGGTGAAATACTGGAAACAATCAAAGACAGATCAGAGCAGCAGACACGCATGGCAAACGACCTACTCGCGGATACCGAAACCGAAGCCACCTATGACGCCTCATCGATTGACGTCCTGGACGGCCTAGAGGCGGTGCGCAAACGCCCCGGTATGTATATCGGTGGCACCGACGAACGTGCGCTGCACCACATGGCTGCTGAAATCATCGACAACTCGATGGACGAGGCGGTCGCCGGCTTTGCGACCCGTATCGAAGTGACCCTGCTGGCGGATTTTTCCCTGAAGGTCGTGGACAACGGGCGTGGCATTCCGATCGACGCCCACCCGAAATTCCCCGACAAATCCGCGCTTGAGGTGATTTTCACCGAGCTGCACGCGGGCGGCAAATTCTCGGGCAAGGCCTATGAGACCTCAGGCGGTTTGCACGGGGTTGGCTCGACCGTGGTGAACGCCCTGTCCGACAGCCTCATTGTCGAAGTCGCCAAAAACAAAGAAGTCTATCAACAAAGCTTTGTGCGCGGCGTGCCTCAGGGCAAGCTCGAGAAAATCGGCACCGCGCCCAACCGGCGCGGCACGACGGTGACCTTCCATGCAGACGAGCAGATCTTTGGCAAACACCGGTTCAAACCCAAACGGCTGTTCACGCTGGTGCGCTCCAAAGCCTATCTGTTCTCAGGCGTCGAGATCCGCTGGAAATCCGAGATTGACGATGGCGAAACACCGGCCGAGGCGACCTTCCACTTTCCCGGTGGCCTGTCGGACTATCTGACCGAAACACTGGGCAGCGCGACCTCATATGCGGATGCGCCCTTTGCCGGCAAAGTACAGTTCAAGGAAAAATTCAACGAACCCGGCTATGTCGAATGGGCGATCAACTGGACGCCCAGCCGCGACGGGTTCATCCAGTCCTATTGTAACACCGTCCCGACGCCCGAGGGCGGCACCCACGTGACGGGTTTCTGGGCGGCGATCCTGAAGGGCATCAAGGCCTACGGCGAGCTGGTGGGCAACAAAAAGGCCGCGCAGATCACACGGGACGACTTGCTGACGGGCGGCTGCGCTCTGGTCAGCTGCTTCATCTCGGATCCGGCCTTTGTGGGCCAGACCAAAGACCGGCTGTCCACCGAAGCGGCCAACAAAATGGTCGAGAACTCGGTGCGCGACCACTTTGACAACTGGCTGGCCGCCGACACGAAATCCGCAGGCGCGATCCTTGATTTCCTTGTGCTGCGCGCCGAGGAACGGCTGCGCCGTCGACAGGAAAAAGAAACGCAACGGAAGTCCGCGACGAAAAAACTGCGTCTGCCCGGCAAGCTGGTGGATTGTTCCGCCAGCAATCGCGAAGGCACTGAACTGTTTATCGTCGAGGGTGACTCGGCGGGTGGCTCGGCCAAAATGGCCCGGAACCGCAAGACACAGGCGCTTTTGCCGCTGCGAGGTAAGATCCTGAACGTGCTGGGCGCGGCCAGTTCGAAACTGGGCCAGAACCAGGAGATCAACGATCTGTGCCAAGCGCTTGGCGTCGGGATGGGATCGCGCTTCAACATCGACGACCTGCGCTATGACAAGGTCATCATCATGACCGACGCGGATGTGGACGGTGCCCATATCGCGTCGCTGCTGATGACGTTCTTCTTCAGCCAGATGCGGCCGATGATCGACAAGGGCCATCTGTA
>NZ_CAXREH010000185.1:0-42233 GCF_964229375.1 Cognatishimia sp. | reverse complement strand
GGCAAAGAGCCGCACAAGGGTGTGAACCCTGACGAAGTTGTGGCGATGGGTGCAGCGATCCAAGCCGGTGTTCTGCAAGGCGACGTGAAAGACGTTGTTCTGCTGGATGTGACACCTCTGTCCCTGGGTATCGAAACCCTGTGCGGTGTCTTCACCCGTCTGATCGACCGCAACACCACGATCCCAACCAAGAAGTCTCAGGTCTTCTCGACCGCCGAAGACAACCAGAACGCCGTGACGCTGCGTGTGTTCCAGGGTGAGCGTGAGATGGCCGCGGACAACAAGATCCTGGGTCAGTTCAACCTCGAGGATATCCCTCCGGCCCCACGCGGCATGCCACAGATCGAAGTGACTTTTGACATCGACGCAAACGGCATCGTCTCTGTTGGTGCGAAAGACAAGGGCACCGGCAAAGAACAGTCCATCACCATTCAGGCCTCTGGCGGTCTGTCTGATGAGGACATCGAAGCAATGGTGAAAGACGCTGAGGACAACGCCGAGGCGGATAAAGAGCGCAAAGAGCTGATCGAAGCGCGCAACCAAGCGGAAAGCCTGATCCATTCGACTGAAAAGTCCATGGAAGAGCACAACGACAAGGTTGACCCAACCACCATCGAAGCGATCGAACTGGCGATTGCCGCGTTGAAAGACGATCTGGAAGACGAGAAAGCCTCGGCTGAAAAGATCAAATCTGGCGTACAAAACGTCACCGAAGCTGCCATGAAGCTGGGCGAAGCCATCTATAAAGCGTCCCAAGACGCCGCAGAGGGTGCCGCAGAACCAGCGGATGCGGACATGGGCGCGGGCGATGATGACATCGTTGACGCGGACTTCGAAGATCTGGACGGCGACAAGCGCTAAGCGCCTGCTCAGACCCTGATGGACGGGCCGGTCCCAAAAGGATCGGCCCTTCTCATTCCGATACTGAGGAGCAACCTATGGCAAAACGCGACTTCTATGAGGTGCTTGACGTCAGCAAAGGGGCCTCTGCTGATGAAATCAAAAAGGCTTATCGCAAGAAGGCCAAAGAGTTTCACCCAGATCGCAACGCTGACAACGCCGAGGCAGCCGAAGCAAAGTTCAAAGAGGCCAACGAGGCCTATGAAGTTCTGAAGGACGCCGAGAAAAAGGCGGCCTATGACCGCTATGGTCATGCAGCCTTTGAGGGCGGCATGGGCGGCGGCGGTCGTGGCGGACATCCGGGCCAGGGTGACTTTGCAAGTGCCTTCTCGGACGTTTTTGACGACCTGTTTGGCGACTTTATGGGCGGCGGCGGTCGCGGTGGCGGACGCCAGCGCGCGGCACGTGGATCAGACCTGCGCTATAATCTGCGCGTGTCTTTGGAAGACGCTTATTCCGGCCTGCAGAAATCTATTCAGGTGCCTGCCTCGGTCAGCTGTGGGTCCTGTAATGGCACCGGCGCCGAAGGTGGTGCCGAGCCATCGACTTGTCCGACATGTTCGGGCATGGGGAAAGTGCGTGCCCAGCAGGGTTTCTTTACTGTCGAACGCACCTGTCCGACCTGTTCCGGTCTGGGCAAGATCATCCAGAACCCTTGTAAGGTCTGCGGTGGTGCGGGTCGTGTCGAGAAAGACCGGTCTTTGATGGTCAATATTCCGTCGGGCGTAGAAACTGGCACGCGCATCAGGCTGGCTGGCGAAGGCGAAGCTGGAATGCGGGGCGGCCCGAACGGTGATCTGTACATCTTTATCGATGTCGCCAAACACGAGATCTTTGAACGTGATGGCGTAAACCTGTTCTGCCGTGTGCCTGTGTCAATGGCGAGCGCCGCTTTAGGCGGCGACATCGAAGTTCCGACCATCGACGGCGGCCGCAGCCGTGTGAAAATCCCGGCGGGCAGCCAGTCTGGACGTCAAATGCGTCTGCGCTCCAAGGGGATGCCCGCGCTGCGCGGGGCCGGACAGGGCGACATGTTCATCGAGATTGCGGTGGAAACGCCGGTCAATCTGACCAGCCGCCAGAAGGAACTCTTGCGGGAATTCGAGAAAGAATCCGAGGAGAACAATCCTGAGAAGGACAGTTTCTTTAAGTCCGTCAAAGGGTTTTGGGACTCGATGAAAAGCTGATTATGCGGGGCCTGCGGGCCCCGTTTTCTTTTGGGGCTTTGCCCCTCGACCTGCGGTCTTCACCCCAGGATATTTTCTGCAAGAGAAAGAGCGGCGTTCACGTTTGTTTAACCGATTGCGGGCAGGTTTGCTCCACGATGTCCTCGCGCGGTTTTTCAGATGTGGCCTTGCCTTTGTTTCGGGGTGACGAAGCCAAACCAGCACCACTTCCCAGTGGACAGATGCCGTCGTATATCCGCGATCACCGCAAACGCCTGCGCGATCGGTTTATGACGGCCGGGGGGGCGGCACTGCCGGACTATGAATTGCTGGAGCTGGTGCTTTTTCGCGCCATCCCGCGCCAGGATGTCAAACCGCTGGCGCGCAGGCTGCTTGAGATCTTTGGCACCTACAACGGGGTTCTGTCAGCGCCTGCCGCGCGGCTCGCCGAGGTGAAAGGTGTTGGCGCGGTTGTCATCTGCGAGCTGAAGCTTGTTGAAGCGGCGGCGCATCGCCTTGCGCGCTCCAAGGTGATGCAACGACGTATTCTTAGCAGTTGGGATGTGTTGCTGGACTATTGTCAAACCACCATGGCGCATCGCGATATCGAGCAATTTCGCGTTCTGTTTCTGGACACCAAGAACACGCTGATTGCTGACGAAGAACAGGCGCGTGGCACGGTGAACCATGTGCCGGTTTACCCGCGCGAGGTGGTCAAACGGGCGTTGGAGCTGAACGCGACGGCCCTGATTTTGATCCACAACCATCCGTCTGGCGACCCGACACCCAGTCAGGCCGATATCGAGATCACGGAACAGATCCGGGAATCCTGTAAAGTTATGGGAATCAAGCTGCACGACCATCTGGTGATCGGTAAATCACGCGAGCTAAGCTTTAGGTCTGCGGGGTTGCTGTTTGGCTAGCGCACCCAGACTTCGACACGGCGATTGACGCGCCGGCCCCAAGCGGTGTCGTCACAAGCCACCGGAAGCGCTTCGCCATAGCCGGTGCTGGACAGGGTCACCTGGTTCAGATCGGCAGTTTCCAGGGCAGCCTTGACCGCCTCGAGCACTTTGTTAGCCCGCCGCAACGAGACCTGTAAGTTCGCGCTTGCGCCGCCGGACCCATCAGAGAACCCGACAAAGGTCAGGGTCTGCCCGTCAAACTCGCCGCGCTCCACACGCTGGGCCAAGAGGTCGACGTTGGACAGGGAATGAGCATCCAGTTCCGACACACCTGTGGTGAACCGAAATGTGGTTGTAAGCCGCCGCATTGGCGACAGCTCTGTCACCATCTTCTGCACGTCTTCGATGCTGACGGCATCGCCTGCCTGTCCGATTGCATTCACAAGACGTTCGCCCTGCGCCGCCATCGGGATTTCCTCGCTGTCCTGATCGACATAGCCCGCGCGCCGGATCACAACCTGTGCAGCATCGCTTTGCACGTAGCGCAGAAAGTCGCGCACTACTTTGGGCTGACGCAGGGCGGGGATATAGAGGTACATGGGGGCCGACAGCGGGTAGTCTTCGGTTTTGATCCCGCGCCGTGTGGCCGAAATTTCATGGCCGCAGCCGCCAGACAGTTTCATCGGCAGAGTGCTGCCCGTGCGTTCAAAGGCGGAAATCCCCAGTGCAAAGGGATCAAACTGAACCGACCGCACCAGATCGGTCAGATGCGGATAATAGAGCACTTTGGACGAAAACTTCAGATTTGCAGGCCCCATCAATTCATCTTCGATGGCTTGCAGCAATCCCGACCCGCGCGCTGGCAGGTGCAGGGAAATCGGGGCATCTGCACCACCCAATTCTTTCCAGTTCTGGATTTTGCCCGCAAAGACCTGCGCCAACTGCAGGGCCGACAATGAGGTCACTGGGTTGCTGATTTCAGTCACCGGGATCAACGCGCTCAGCGCCAACACGCGGCTGCGATTGTCGTGTCGCAGATCCCCCAGACCCGATTCTTCGGCGCGCGCGGCCTCTGGGTCTCGGATCTCGCGCAGTGCCATGGCAATATCTGCCTCATTGGCGATCAGGTCGGCAAAGCCTTCGTCGGTTGTCGTGGCATTGATCGCAAACCGCGCAATCGTGTCGCCGCTTTGCTGATTGTTCAGCTCATAGAGCACCAGGTTGTCGTTTGAGGCGTCGCGCAGGATCGAATAGCCGTTGCGCAAGGCAAAGGCCTCGACCAGTGCGGGCATAAGTACATCCGCCATGCTGCTTGCGCCGGACATCACCACTTCGGCCACATAGTTGGTCAGGCTTGGACAGGCCGGCCCCTCGCAGTTCACGCCGGTGCCATCGACGGTCAGAACGCCATAAATCGTGTCTATTCGGTAAAATTCGCCGTCAAATCCCAGCAATGTGCCCGAGATTTCCACGGCCCCATCCGGTGCGGTCAGCGTAATGTCCTGAGCTGCCGCAGCGAGAACCGATTGAAACAGACAAAGTGCGGCGAAAACCGCCGCACGCAGATGCCGCATTGTATACCCTTACTGACTAGCCTTTTTGGGCGAATGTCAGATCTTGAAGCAGATTTTGCAGCACGAGGAAATCACCGGATGCGCTGCAGCTCGGAATTTCTACGTTGAGTGTCTTTTTGATCGGCTCGCCACCGGGTTTCACCTGCAATGTCGTCGCAGAGATCGCGCGACCACAGTTCGCACCGTTCACTTCGGCCTCGACCGTAAGCTGTACGTCACCGGCTTCGGCGGCGTTGCTGGTGGGGAATGTATAGACGTCCGCCATCTTTGAAAGCTCGCTAAAGCCGTCGCCAAGGCGCATCAGAAAACCGCCACGGCCCCCGATAACCGCGGTCAGGTCGCGCTCGTTGCCAAACCAGACGTGGCCCTCTTCGCCATAAGTTGCGCCAAATTCCAACGCGTGGATCTGCAGGCCGGTTTCGCCAGTCCACTGCACCGCGACACGGTCATAGAACTGCAAAGATCCCACATCAGCGGTCGTCGAGGCCGCATACCCATTGGGGAACGCCACATCAAACCGTGCATCCATTTCCATGGCAGGAACAGAAATCTCCAGAACACCGTCGGCGTCCAGCACTTCAGTAAAGGTCAGGCCGGCGTGAGTGATCGTCACGCGGTCGCCCGGCAGACAGCTTGCGGTCACGCTCAGATTAACCATCGCGGCCACAGCGGGGGCGGCAGAAACATTGATGTCACATCCAAGAAGCGGCGCGGCCTCTTCTTTTGGCATCGGCGCCACAGGCACCTCGCCAGCGACGGTCAAAATAATCGGCTGTGCGGGCAGGCTTGCCTCGGCATAACGTTCGGCGGGCATTTCAGGCAGGGCATTTTCAGTCGCATCGCGTCCCAGAACCAGATCGGCATCCAATCCGGTATCAATCGATTTTGCGATCAATTTGCTGCGCGGTTGTTCGACGGCAGATGCCTCAAGCGGCGAGCCACTCTGCATCAAAAATCCGATGGCACCCGCTGTTGCGATGGTGAAGGCCACCAAGGCGACTTTGGTTGCGCTGTCTTTCTTGACCGAGAATTTCTTAAGCCGCTTAAGCTTATTAAGGCGCTTAAGTTTCTTTACATTGAATTTCATCGGGCCCACTCCTGACTCACAAAAACCCGAGTTTGTTTCTGCACAGGAAAAAGGGCGCGAAAGTGGCGCCCTTTGGGAGATTTTTGGAAACTTTAGAAAATCAGGTCAGGAATAGCTGCCGTGACAGTGTTTGAATTTCTTGCCTGATCCACAAGGACACGCATCATTGCGCCCCGGGTTGCCCCAGGTGGATGGGTCATCTTCGTCAAAGCCTTCGACCAGCGGAACGTAGTCGTTCTTTGGTGCTTCGCCGCCTGGCTGCGCTTTCGAGATTGCCTCTTGCTGCGCCTGAATCTGCGCGATCATCTGGCGCTGTTCTTCTTCGGTCAGAGGACGGATTTTCCCGAGGTTTTTGGTGACTTCCTCACGCAATCCTTCCAGCAGGCTTTCAAACAACTGGAACGCTTCTGTCTTGTATTCGTTCAGCGGATCGCGCTGCGCGTAGCCACGGAACCCGACAACCGACCGCAGGTGTTCGAGCGTCAGCAGGTGCTCGCGCCATTTGCTGTCGATGGTCTGCAAAAGCAGTTGTTTCTCGATGTTGCGCATCTGCTCGGGGCCAAATTGCACGGCCTTTTGCGCCATGAACTCGTCGGCCGCCTTTTCCAGACGCTCCTGAATGTCTTCGTCATCCACGCCTTCTTCAGCGGCCCATTCCACGACGGGCGCATCGATGCCAATGTTTTCTTGAACCGAGGCCTTCAGACCCTCGGTGTCCCATTGTTCAGCATAGGATTTCGGAGGCATGTGCACGTCGATCAAGTCGGCGATCACCTCGTGGCGCATGTCCTGTACGATATCGGAAAGATCCTCGGCTTCCATGATCTCGCGGCGTTGGCCAAAGATCACTTTACGCTGATCGTTCATGACGTCGTCAAATTTCAGCAGCTGTTTACGAATGTCAAAGTTGCGCCCCTCGACTTTCGCTTGCGCGCGTTCAAGGGATTTGTTCACCCAAGGGTGCACAATCGCTTCGCCCTCCTGCATGCCAAGGGTCGACAGAACCTTGTCCAAACGGTCCGAGCCGAAAATACGCATCAGATCGTCTTCGAGCGACAGGAAGAACGCAGACCGACCCGGATCCCCCTGACGGCCAGACCGACCGCGAAGCTGGTTATCGATACGGCGGCTTTCGTGACGTTCGGTGGCCAGAACAAACAGACCGCCAGCATCTTTCACCGCATTTTCGTCGGCTTGATGCGCGTCTTCGATCTTGGCGCGGATTTCATCAGGGTTCGCCTCGGGATCCGCGGCAATCGCTTCCATGATCTTAAACTCGACGTTGCCGCCCAATTTGATGTCCGTACCACGACCCGCCATGTTGGTGGCGATGGTCACGGCACCCAGTTTGCCCGCATCCGCAACAATCTGTGCTTCTTGTTCGTGCTGACGCGCGTTCAGAACGTTGTGCTGCAGACCGGCCTCGGTCAGCAGCTGGCTGAGGTATTCGGACTTTTCAATCGAGGTGGTGCCGACGAGGGTTGGCTGGCCCTTTTCGCTGGCTTCCTTGATGGTCGTAACGATGGCGTCGTATTTCTCTTTGGCCGTACGATAGACCGCATCGTCATCGTCCTGCCGCGCGATCGGACGGTTGGTCGGCACTTCGACCACACCCAGACCATAGATCTCTTGGAATTCTTCGGCCTCGGTCAACGCCGTGCCGGTCATGCCGCCCAGCTTGTCATACAGGCGGAAGTAGTTCTGGAAGGTCACCTGCGCCAGCGTCACGTTTTCTGGCTTGATGGACACGCCTTCTTTCGCCTCGATCGCCTGATGCAGACCTTCAGACAGGCGACGGCCTGCCATCATACGGCCGGTAAATTCGTCGATCAGAACAACTTCGTCACCGCGCACGATATAGTCTTTGTCGCGCGTGAACAGCTTATGCGCCCGCAGGCCTTGGTTCACGTGGTGCACGATCGTGGTGCTTTCTGGATCATAAAGCGACTGACCCTCGGGCAGAATGCCTGCCTCAAGCAGCTTGGCTTCCAGCCAGTCATTGCCGTCATCCGTAAAGGACACCGCACGCGTCTTTTCGTCCAGCGTGTAATGTTCCTCGCCAATGTCAGGAATGATCTGATCCACCGCCATATACATGTCGGTCCGGTCAGCCGCTGGGCCCGAGATAATCAGCGGGGTCCGCGCTTCGTCGATCAGGATCGAGTCAACTTCGTCCACGATGGCAAAATAGTGGTTGCGCTGAAAAATCTGAGACAGCTCGGATTTCATATTGTCGCGCAAATAGTCAAAACCCAGCTCATTG
The DNA here is from genome assembly GCF_964229375.1 of Cognatishimia sp. Lineage (GTDB taxonomy): Bacteria > Pseudomonadota > Alphaproteobacteria > Rhodobacterales > Rhodobacteraceae > Cognatishimia. The sequence continues at coordinate 34,338 of NZ_CAXREH010000185.1, read as the reverse complement.
TTGGTCGCATAGGTGACGTCACAGCCATAGGCTGCTTTCTTTTCGTCATCTGGCTGCTGTGGATAGACAACACCAGTTGTCAGCCCCAAGGCCCCATAGACCTTGCTCATCCATTCCGCGTCCCGCTTGGCGAGGTAATCGTTCACGGTGACAATATGCACGCCCTTGCCGGTCAACGCGTTCAGATAGGCCGGGAATGTCGCCACGAGGGTCTTACCTTCGCCGGTTTTCATCTCGGAGATATTGCCTTCGTGCAGGAACATCCCGCCCATCAGCTGAGTGTCAAAGGCACGCAGACCCAAGGCGCGTTTGGCCGCTTCGCGACAGTTGGCAAAAGCCTCTGGCAACAGCGCATCAAGGCTTTCGCCGCCTTCCAGACGCGATTTGAACTCGGTGGTTTTTTCGATCAACCCATCATCGCTCAATGCCTCAAATTCAGGCTCCAGAGCATTGATCTTTTCGACGATGGTTTTGGTCGCCTTGATCTTTCGGTCGTTCGGCGTTCCGAAGACCATTTTAGACAATTTTCCAAAACCCAACATGCGAATGTGTCCTTCGTTGACAAAATCTTTAGCCGCTTGTGCTTGCTCGTTCTGGTGCCTGCTCATACAAACAGGGCAAAGGACTCGTGCATCGGCCTCAAAGCGATGTAAGGGCCAATATATACAGTGTCAACGCCGCCCCCCTCTGCGGCCCGAACCAAGGACGTTCCGATGTCAAAAACACTCAAAGCTCTGCGCATTTCTGCGGCATCTGTTTTCCTTGCTGCACCTGTGTTTGCTCAGGAAACGCCGACAGCAGAAACAGTAGTGGCAACGGTCAATAACACCGAGATCACATTGGGTCACATGATTGCGGTGCGGGAATCTTTGCCGCAGCAATACCAATCGCTGCAGCCATCTGTACTGTTCAGCGGCATTCTGGATCAGATCATCCAGCAAACCTTGCTGGCGCAGACCATTGGCGATGACATCCCGACACGCGCGGCCAAGACGCTCGAAGTACAACGCACCGCCATTTTGGCAGACGTCGCCGTGGATTCCGTGATCGCAGGCCGCGTTGACGACGCTGCCCTGCAAGCTGCCTATGACGCCAAATACGGAAACTTTGTTGGCACACCAGAGTTTGATGCAAGCCATATCCTCGTGGAAACACAGGAAGAAGCACAGGCCATCGCGACAGAAATCCGCGCTGGCGCCGATTTCGCAGAAACCGCGATCGCCAAGTCCACTGGTCCGTCAGGCCCACGCGGCGGCGCCTTGGGCTGGTTTGGTCCGGGCCAGATGGTGCCCCAGTTCGAAGCCGCAGTCGCTGCGCTGAACGTTGGGGAAGTATCTGACCCTGTTGAAACGCAGTTCGGCTGGCACGTCATCATCCTGAACGACAAGCGCACCCAAGAAGCGCCGACGCTTGAGCAAGTTAGGCAGGAAATTCAGATCGACGCAGAAAATGCGGCAGCATCGGCCTATGTGGCGGAGCTGCGCGACGTCAGCGTGATCGACGAATCCGCAGCCGAGGCTCTTGATCCGAACGTGATCGCGCAATTCGACTTGCTGGACGACTAACTTGGGCCAGATCACCGACGTTTCCCCCCTCGCCCCCGAGGGCTTTCCCGACCTGCCAGTCATCGACGGCGTGCGGTTTGCTGCCGTCGAAGCGGGCGTAAAATACCAGGGCCGCAAGGATGTCACACTGATCGAGCTGTCCCCGGGCAGTTCGGTGGCCGGCGTGTTCACCAAGTCAGCGACCCGATCTGCAAACGTGCTGGATTGTCAGGCCAAGGTCGGTCTGGACAACGACGCGGGGGCTGCGTTCATCATCAACTCTGGCAACTCTAACGCCTTCACAGGGCGCGCGGGCGAAGGCTCTGTCGCGGCGATCTGCGAGGCGGTCGCAAAGGTCACGGGCCTACCTGAAACGCGCATCTTTACCTCGTCCACCGGCGTCATTGGCGAGAGACTGCCGCACGACCGCATCACGGCAAAAATCGACGAACTGGTGGCCGGACTGTCGCCAGAGTCCATCGAAGACGCGGCGCACGGTATCATGACGACCGACACCTATGCCAAGGGTGCGGGCACAACGGTCATGATCGAGGGCAAACCTGTGAAAATCGCAGGCATTGCCAAAGGGTCTGGCATGATCGCGCCCGACATGGCGACGATGCTGGTCTATATTTTCACCGACGCACAGGTAGAGCGCAGCCTGCTGCAAAAAATCCTGTCTGACCTGACCGACGTGACCTTTAACGCGATCACGGTCGACAGCGACACCTCGACATCCGACACGCTTTTGCTGGGCGCAACCGGTGCCTCTGGCGTTCAGATCACCGACGCAGACGGCCCCTTTGCGACAGCACTTCACGACGTCATGCGAGAGCTGTCCCATCTGGTCGTACGCGACGGCGAAGGTGCCACGAAATTCGTGGAAGTTGCGGTGACAGGCGCGGCCAGTGATGCAGACGCCCGAACCCATGCCATGGCGATCGCGAATTCGCCTTTGGTAAAAACGGCTATCGCGGGCGAAGATCCGAACTGGGGCCGAATCGTCATGGCCATCGGAAAATCCGGAGCCGCCGCCGATCGCGACCTACTCAGCATCCATTTCGGCGATGTTCTGGTTGCGGAAAAAGGCTGGGTTGCCGAGAGCTATTCCGAAGAGGCAGGCGCGGCCTATATGAAGGCCCAGAACCTCGTGATCCGGGTGGATCTGGGCTTGGGCGACGGGGCTGCAAAGGTCTGGACCTGTGATTTGACCCACGGCTATATCACCATCAACGCGGACTATCGTTCATGAAGTCAGTTCTAGTATCGGCCGTCTGCCTTATTGACCGCGACGGGCGGGTTCTGTTGGCGCAGCGTCCCGAAGGAAAATCCATGGCGGGCCTTTGGGAATTCCCGGGCGGCAAGGTCGAAGAGGGCGAAACGCCTGAGGTCGCCCTGATCCGCGAGCTTGACGAAGAGCTGGGGATCAACACCTGGGAAAGCTGTCTGGCGCCGCTGACCTTTGCGTCTCATACCTACGAGAAGTTTCACCTCCTGATGCCCCTATTTGCCTGCCGCAAATGGGAAGGCACGCCGGTCGCGCGCGAAGGTCAGGTGTTGAAATGGGTCTATCCCAAGGATTTCCGAGATTACCCAATGCCGCCTGCGGATATCCCTCTGATTCCGATGATAAGGGACTGGGTGTAGAAATTCGGCCTCAAGCTACGTCTGTTGGCTGTTTATGATTCGAGATAGCGTTTTTCTATTCGCCACCAAATCCACCCAGCGCAGAACCCAGCCCATGCGCCCGCGCCTAACATTTCACTCCAGAGCAGAGTATTTTCAGAGTTTCCTGTCGCAAACATGACTATTGTGGCGATTACAACACCCGCGACCAATCCAGTCAAAAGTGCGATCGGCCTTGGTTGCTCAAACCTTTGTCCAAGCCAATCACGCAGCAATAGACCAATCGGCACGATGACCATAGCCGCAGGGAGGATTGCGATTTGTCCGAAGGCCCATAGTAAGGTGGCGTCAGCCACACTCAACAGGCCCGAACTTCGCACTGAAAGAGTTGCAAGCGCAATCCAAGCACCAAATTCCACTGCAATGAAACAGGCGACGAGGGATAATCCAATTCTTGTGGGCCGTTTAGTCATAACAGCAAAAAATCAAAGCAGTTTCAAAAAGCTAACGGGCTTCCAATACTCAATCAACACAAAAAAACGCCGCCCTCATCAGGCGGCGCTTTCATTTCCAAATCTGATCCAGACCTTTAGTCCAGTACACGCGCCACTTCTTCGCGTTCAAAGATCTCGATCACATCGCCTGCGCGGACGTCATCATAGTTCTCAAACGCCATGCCGCATTCCTGACCGGACTGCACTTCGGCAACTTCGTCCTTGAAGCGTTTCAGCGTCTTCAGTGTGCCTTCGTGGATCACAACGTTGTCGCGCAGCAGGCGCACGCCAGCAGAACGACGCGCCACACCTTCGGTGACCAGACAGCCGGCAACCTTGCCAACGTTGGACACTTTGAAGACGTCTTTGATCTGCGCGTAGCCAATGAAGGTCTCTTTGATCTCGGCAGACAGCAGGCCAGAGGCCGCGGCTTTGACGTCATCCACGAGGTCGTAGATCACAGAGTAATAACGGATCTCGACGCCCTTCTGGTTGGCCGTGTTACGTGCCGAAGTATTGGCACGGACGTTAAAGCCCATGACCGGCGCGCCGGAGGCCTCGGCCAGACCGATATCGGTTTCCGTAATCGCACCAACGCCAGAGTGCAGTACCCGCACGCGAACTTCGTTGTTGCCGATTTTCTCCATCGCCTGAACGATCGCTTCGGCAGAACCCTGAACGTCAGCTTTGACCAGGATCGGCAGTTCAGAGACGTTTTCGTCCTCTTTCGCCTTCTGCATCAGCTGTTCAAGTGTGGTCGCCGCACCGGCCGCTGCGCGTTTGTCTTTCGCAGCTTGCTCACGGTAGGCCGCGATTTCACGCGCCTGCGCTTCGGTTTCGGTCACGTTCAGAACGTCGCCTGCTTCGGGTGTACCGTTCAGACCAAGCACCTCAACCGGCACCGATGGGCCAGCTTCTTTGACGCGCTCGCCTTTGTCGTTGATCAGCGCACGGACCTTACCGTACTGCTCGCCCACAACAAAGATATCGCCTTGGCGCAGCGTGCCTTTCTGAACCAGAACAGTCGCAACAGGGCCACGGCCCACGTCCAACTGGGCCTCGATGACGGCGCCTTGCGCGGCACGATCAGGGTTGGCCTTCAGTTCAAGAATTTCCGACTGCAGAGCAATCGCTTCAAGCAGTTCGTCCAGACCCTGACCCGTGTGGGCCGAGACTTCGACGTCCTGTACTTCGCCTGACATGGCTTCCACGATGACTTCGTGCTGCAGCAGTTCAGAGCGCACTTTCATCGGATCAGCAGCTTCTTTGTCGATCTTGTTGATCGCCACGATCATCGGCACTTCGGCCGCTTTCGCGTGGTTGATCGCTTCGATCGTCTGCGGCATCACAGAGTCATCCGCCGCAACAACCAGAACAACAATATCCGTCACCTGCGCACCGCGTGAGCGCATCGACGTAAACGCCGCGTGGCCCGGAGTGTCGAGGAACGACAGAACCGTGCCGCTGTCTGTGGTGACCTGATAAGCACCGATGTGCTGGGTAATGCCACCGGCCTCGCCCGCAACAACCTTGGCGTCGCGGATCGCGTCCAGCAACGAGGTTTTACCGTGGTCAACGTGGCCCATGATGGTGATGACCGGAGGACGGGCCTGCAGGTCGTCATCGGAATCTTCGACATCCGAGATCACGTCTTCGACGTCAGAGTCAGATACGCGCACAACCTTGTGGCCAAACTCTTCAATGATCAGCTCGGCGGTGTCGGCGTCGATTGTTTGGTTTTGCGTCACCATCATGCCCATTTTCATGAGCTCTTTCACGACGTCCGCGACACGTTCCGCCATGCGGTTTGCCAGCTCAGACACCACGATGGCTTCTGGCAACTGAACGTCACGAATAACCTTTTCGCGCTCGACAGATCCGCCCATCGCCTTTTGACGTGCACGGTCCTGCTTCCGCTTCATCGACGCCAGAGACTTCTGACGGCCACCTTCGCCACCGGTGGCTTGGGATAGGGTCAGCTTGCCAGAGCGACGGCCTTCGTTACGACCACCGCGGCCGCGGTTTTCGCGCTCACGGTCCGCTTTGCGCGGTGTCGGTGAAGGTGCCGGACGGCTGGACAGATCACGCTTTGGACCGGCTTCTTTAGCAGGCGCAGATTTCGCCGCGGCCGCTTCGGCAGCAGCGCGCTTGGCGGCTTCTTCGGCGTCTTTGCGTTTCTGTTCCTCGGCTTCGGCTTTGGCCTTTGCACGTGCTTCCGCTTCGCGTTGCTCGCGCTCTTTGGCTTCGGCTTCGGCGCGGCGACGATTGCGTTCTTCCTCGCGTGCCTTTTCTTCGGCAGCGCGGCGTTCCGCTTCTTCGCTTTCCCGAGCTTTCGCAGCCTGAAGCGCTTTCAGGCGACGTGCCATTTCCGCATCAGAGATGCCAGCCGGACGTTTGGAAGGATCACCACCCACAGCACCGCCACCCGAAGGCTTGGCCGCACCCGGCTTGGGCACCACAACGCGCTTGCGTTTGGTTTCCACCACGACGTTCTTGGTGCGCCCGTGGCTAAAGCTTTGCTTTACGTTGCCAGGACGCGCGCCGCGCAGACCCAATGTCTTTTTACCGTCGTTATCGCTCATGTAGCTTTCTGTTCCTTCCGGGCGGCCCCTGCCGCCGTATTTTTCCGTACGCCCTTTAGTCGTTGGGCTTCCTCTACAACACGTTGCGTGAGTCCACCAGACGCAAGCGCACTATGAATCACAGTTTGTCGCCCAAATGCTGCCCCCAGCTCTTCGGTTGTGAGCCAACCGATATACGAACCAAAGTGCGGCGTGCTGAGTTTTGACTTGCCCCGGCCCGATCCATCAGACGCCTGAATCAACACTTCCGCGTATTCTTTGGACAGCCAGTCTTTCACTTTTTCATAGCCAGCGACCGCTGCACCGGACTTGCGTGCAAGGCTGATCAACTCGACCACACGTCGCGCAATCTGGCTTTCGACTTCGTCTGCCAGACCGTCAGGCACCAAGACCTGCTGTTTCGCAGCGCGCGCGAACGCGCCCTTTTTGCCTGCTTTTTCAAGCGCAGCCCGCTCAGCCGAGACATAGATCCCGCGGCCGGGCAATTTGCCCAGGATATCCGGAACAACCTGATTGTCAGGGCCCACAACGAAACGGATCAACCCATACTTAGGGTGCACCTCGCCCGTTGCAATGCACTTGCGTTCAGGACCGTCGCTCCGGTCTTTGGTTCGCCCGCCGCGCCCCATCTGTCAGCCTCTCGAGGCCTGAGATCAGGCCTCGGCCTCCTCGGAAGCGTCGCCTTCGGCGGTTTCTTCGGCATCGTCCTCAGACGCCAGCAATTCATCAGGATCAACCCAACCCAGCATCACGCGAGCGGTCATGATCATATCCTGTGCTTCCTCCAAAGTGATTCCAAAAGGCTCCAGGCTGCCGTCGTCTTTGGTGCGCTCGCCGTCGACTGTGGTCCAGCCACCGGCCAGTTCCCAGTCCGCACAAGTCGCGAAGTCTTCCAAAGATTTCACGTCGTCCTTGGCCAGCGCCTCTACCATTTGGGCAGTCAGACCTTCAAATTCAATAAGGCTGTCTTCTGCGCCCAGCGCACGAGCCGCTTCCAGAGCTGCGGCTGCCGCTGCTTCCAGATACTCGCGGGCACGAGTTTGCAGTTCGTTGGCTGTGCCTTCGTCAACACCATCGATAACCAGCAACTCGTCGATTTCGACATAGCCAACTTCTTCGAGGTTGGTGAAGCCTTCGGACACCAGCAGCTGGGCGAAGAATTCGTCGATATCCAACGCTTGCTGGAACAAGGAAGTGCGTGCTTCGAATTCTTTCTGACGACGCGCGGATTCTTCGGCCTCGGTCATGATGTCGATATCAAGGTTGGTCAACTGAGACGCCAGACGCACGTTCTGACCACGGCGACCGATCGCCAGAGACAGCTGCTCTTCTGGAACAACAACTTCGATTTTGCCGGCTTCTTCGTCCAGAACAACCTTGGTCACTTCCGCAGGCTGCAGCGCGTTCACAAGGAAGGTTGGCTGATCTTCATTCCAAGGAATGATGTCGATCTTTTCACCCTGAAGCTCGTTCACAACCGCCTGTACGCGTGATCCGCGCATACCAACACAGGCGCCGACTGGATCGATGGATCCGTCATAAGAAATCACGGCAATCTTTGCACGCGATCCGGGATCGCGAGACACGGCTTTGATCTCGATGATGCCGTCATAGATTTCTGGCACTTCCATCTTGAACAGCTCGGCCATGAATTCTGGCGCTGTCCGGCTGAGGAAGATCTGTGGACCACGAGTCTCGCGGCGCACATCTTTGACATAGCAGCGGATACGATCATTCGGGCGATAGCTTTCGCGGCCGATTTTTTCGTTGCGACGCAGGATCGCTTCGCCATAGCCCGCAAGGTCAACAATCACATTGCCGTATTCTTCGCGTTTGACCTGACCGTTGATGATGGTGCCAGCCTTGTCCTTGAAGGCTTCGTACTGACGATCACGCTCGGCTTCGCGCACTTTCTGCAGGATAACCTGTTTGGCGGATTGCGCCGCGATACGGCCCAACTCGACCGGCGGGATTTCTTCGACATAGGTGTCGCCGACTTCCGGGTTTTCCAGATACTGTTTGGCCTGCTCTACAGTGAACTCAGACTGGTAGTTTTCCAGCTCTTCCTCTTCAACAACGGTGCGCACACGTGTGAAGGTGGCCTTGCCGGTGCGACGGTCAATGGACACACGAATGTCCATTTCCGCGCCATAGCGGGACTTGGCCGCACGCGCCAGAGACTCTTCCATCGCTTCGACGACCAGACCTGGGTCGATCATCTTTTCGCGGGCCACGGCCTCGGCGGTTTGCAAAAGCTCCAGCTGGTTTGCAGAAGTAATTGCCATCGTATCAGTCCTCCTCAGAACCGGACTCGGTTTCAATTTCGTCAAATGCGTCTTCGTTCAGCACACCGGCCTCTTTACGTTGACGCAGCATTTCTTTGATTAGGTCGTCGGTCAGCACCAGTTTCGCGTCAGACAGCCAGTCAAACTGCAGCCCCACGGTGCCTTGTTCGATGTTGATCAGAACTTCTTCGCCTTCAACACCGGCAATCACGCCTTTGAAGCGTTTCTGACCATCGATCAATTCGCTGGTTTCAACCTTGGCTTCATAGCCCTCAAAGGTGTCAAAGTCTTTCAGGCGAGTCAGCGGGCGGTCGATGCCGGGGCTGCCAACTTCAAGCGCGTAGCCGTCTTCGATCGGGTCTTCGACATCCAGAACCGCAGAAATCGCGTTGCTGATCTGCGCGCAGTCATCGACCTCGATGCCGCCTTCTGGTTTTTCCGCCATAATCTGAAGCGTATGTGTTTTGCCGCCCATAAAGCGCAGGCGCACCAACTCAAAGCCCATGTCTTCGATGACAGGGCCAACGATCTCGGCAAGACGGCGATCCATCGCAGATTTGGCAATCATATTGCTCATGCGTTTGTCCATTCAGAGCAGCGGGCACAAAAAAACGGGCCCGCGGCCCGTTGTCGTTTCCGGTGGGCGCTGAGGTTCAGCGCGCCGCTGTTGAGGGGGATATAGGCGGTTCAGCCTGAGTCTGCAAGCCCTCAGTTCTGACCCGCCCAAAGCCGCCTAGTCGTCCTGCCACTTCGCGTCCCGATGTGAGCCGTCGCAATAGGGTTTATTGCCCGACAAACCACAGCGACACAGCACGTATTTGCGCTCGGATTGGCCTTCTCCCTGCGGCGCAACCGGAGACACCACATCCTTGACCCAATAGGGGCCATTCTTTTCCACCTCGATCTCGGCACGGTCGGCAAACAGATGCGGCGGCATCTCGTCGGCCAAAGCAAGCGCGCCAGATGGGCAGGCTGCAATCACGGCGCGCACCTCTTCGGCGCTGCCATTGTCAGGCTGCACCCAGGGTTTCTGTGCCGGATTAAAAATATGGCTGGCAAGGCGTCCACATTCAGCCGCATGGGAACACAGCAACGGATTATAGGTCACCGACACCTCGGTGCCGTCATAGGTCAGAATTCGATCGCGCCCTGACGGTGTCCCGCCCCTGCTTTCAAATCCAATATCTTTATGCGACCCGTCACAGAACGGTTTGCTTTTAGACGCACCACATCGGCACAGCGCCATAATGGGTTTGGTCTCGACCTCGCTGCCGTCCGTGTTTTTCATGGACGACAGACCTTTGACCACAAGCGGGCCGTTTTCGCGTTCTTCGATGGCTGGGGTGTCAGACATGCGTCTCTCCTCTGGCTATGCACAGAAGGCTAGCGCGAACACTCCGTTTGCCAAATAGCAAAGACCGCGCGCGGACGCACAGACGCCCCGCACTAACGCGAGACTTAGGCCTCGATCATATCCACGCGCGTTGCGTGACGACCGCCTTCGAACTCTGTGTTCAGAAACGCATCAACAATCTCTAGCGCGAGGCCTGCACCGATCACACGTGCGCCCATCGACAGCATCTGCGCATTGTTGTGCGCGCGGATCATCTTGGCTGAAAACACATCAGAACAAACGCCACAGCGGATGCCTTCGACCTTATTGGCCGACATCATAATCCCCTGCCCTGTACCACAGATCAGAATGCCCAGATCCGCATCGCCCTGGGCGATCATCTCGGCGGCTTCGCGGCCGTGCTTGGGATAATGGGTGCTTTCCGAGGTCATCGGACCGATATCAATCGCCTCATAGCCACGGTCCGCCACGTGTTGCGCGATAGATTTGCGCAGCTCGATATCGGCGTGGTCGCTGGACAGAACAATGCGTTTACTCATGGCTTTCAGATCCCCAAATCAGAATGTGATTGCCTTTTGTCTGGAAACGCCCGCCCGAGCAATCCCCAAAAGAAAACGCCCCGCAAAAGCGAGGCGTTCCCTGTTTGATATGGCGTAAAGCTTACGCGAACCACCAGCGCTCGATCAGGCGCGAGCTGTCCATCTGGAACACGTTACCGATTGTGCCAGAGTTGGTCAGTTTCGTGGAATGCGCGTCGACGTAGTTTGCATACATCGGAATGACAGTTCCACCTTCTGCGGACATGATTGCCTGCATCTCGTGGTACTGCTCGCGACGTTTGGTTGCGTCAAGCTCTGCACGTGCGGTCATCAGCAGCTCTTGGAAGCGTGCGTTTTCCCAACCGGTGTCGTTCCAAGGAACGCCAGTCTCGTAGGCAGTCGAGAACATCCAGTCTTCGGTCGCACGACCGGACCAGTAGCAAGCACACCAAGGCTTCTTCAGCCAAACGTTGGACCAGTAACCATCCGCTGGTTCCTGAACAACGTTGATGTCGATGCCAGCTGCTTTCGCAGACGCCTGATACAGCTGAGCCGCGTCAACAGCGCCCGGGAAGGCCGCGTCGGATGCGGACAGGTCAATCGACAGACCGTCCAGACCTGCTTCTTTCAGCAAGGACTTCGCGAGGTCTGGATCGTAGGTGTTCTGCGGAAGATCTGCCGCAAAATACTGGTTCGCTGGACCGATCGGAATATCGTTCGCAACAGCACCGTGACCCAGAAGGATCTTGTCGACCATTTCCTGACGGTTGATCGCGTGCTTCAGCGCCTTACGCACTTTGACGTTATCAAACGGAGACAGGCCAGTCAGCATCGGGAAGGTGAAGTGCTGGTTACCAGTCACCTCAAAGATGTTGACGTTCGGATTCGCTTTCAGAAGCGCTTCGGTTTTAAAGTCAACGCGGTTCACCGCATCAACCTGACCTGTCATCAGGGCGTTCATACGCGCGGATGCGTCGTTGATCGCGATGACTTCGACAGAGTCAAACCAGCCTTCGGACCCGTCTTTATAGTGACCGTCAACGCGGCTCATAACGGTGCGCACGCCTGGGTCAAAGCTTTCGACTTTATAAAGACCTGTACCGATACCTTTGGCGATCGCTTCTTCGATCTGACCCGCTGGGTACATCAGGATGTGGTAGTCTGACAGCAGGAACGGGAAGTCCGCGTTGCCAGCCTCGAGAGTCAGCGCCAGCTCGTGGTCGCTGATTTTATTCATTTCGGTGATTGCCGAAACGATTGGCTTCGCTGCGGATTTCGCACCTTCGGCCACGTGCATGTTCAGAGATGCCATAACATCGTCTGCACCGAACGCTTTGCCGTTGTGGAACGTCACGCCCTGGCGCAGCTTAAATGTCCAGGTCTTCGCGTCAGGGGTTGCCTCCCAGCTTTCCGCCAGTTCGCCGATCAACTGACCGTCTGCCGCAACCTGGGTCAGCGTATCAAACACCGCGCCATGCGCTGTCATGATCATGTAGCTGTCAGAGTGTGTCCGGCCATCCCAGCTGTCGGATGTGTTCGCACCCGCCAGACCAAGACGCAGAGTACCACCACGCTTCGGAGCCGCCTTCAGAGGCACACCGGTTGCAGCCAGAACACCAGCTGCTGCACCGGTCTTTAGAAGGCCGCGTCTGCTAATTTGTGTCATTCTCATTCTCCCTAGTGAGGACAAAGTCATGTATTGGTTATTGTTAATAAGAGGTTACATTTTTTCTACGGCGGCATCGCCGATGTTTTCTACCCCTCGCTCATTTAACAGATTTGTCAGCCAGTCCGGGTCCATTTCAGGAACCGAGCTGAGCAACAGATCTGTGTAGGGATGATGCGGAGGCTGGAACATGTCTTCTTTCAGACCCTGTTCAACCACACGCCCATCCTTCATCACCACAACCTCATCCGCGATCGAGCGGACCGTCGCGAGGTCGTGCGTAATAAACATATAGGAAAGCCCCAAGGTGTCTTGGAGTCGTGCCAGCAATTTCAGAATGCCCTCGGCCACCAGTTGGTCCAGCGCCGATGTGACCTCGTCACAAATGATGAACTTCGGCTCGGCCGCCAGCGCGCGGGCAATCCCGATACGTTGCTTTTGACCGCCGGACAGTTCTGACGGCAGACGGTTGTAATACTGGCTTGGCTCCAGCTCGATCTCTTCGAGCAGGTTTTCCACCCGACGCCGCTTCTCGCTTCCGGTTAGGCCCATGTAGAACTGAACCGGACGCCCGATCAGCTCGCCAATCGTCTTGCGCGGGTTCAGCGCCGTGTCCGCCATCTGGTAAATCATCTGCGCCTGACGCAACTGGCCGCGATCGCGTTTGCGATAGTCCAGCGGCAGCGACTGGCCGTCAAATTCTATGTGACCCTTGGTCGGCGGCAGCAACCCGGTGATACACCGCGCGGTCGTCGATTTGCCGGATCCGGATTCCCCAACGACTGCAACAGTGCGCGCCTCGTGAATGTCAAAGCTGACATCGTGCAGAACTTTGGCCGTCCCATAGGCCGCATCGACCCCTTTCACGGACACAACCGGCGTGGTGCCAGTGTGAACCGCGGGCTTTTGCGGACGCTGAAAACTGCGCACAGCCCAAAGCGATTTGGTGTAATCCTCGGTCGGATCAGACAGCATCTTGCGCGTCTCGGCCTCTTCGACCTCGTCGCCTTTCAGCATGACTTTGATCTTGTCCGCCATCTGCGCCACGACGGCAAGGTCGTGCGTGATATAGATCGCAGCGGTATCGAACTCTTCGACGATCTCGCGGATCGATGCGAGAACTTCGATCTGAGTCGTCACGTCAAGCGCAGTGGTCGGTTCGTCAAAAATGATAAGCTCTGGACGGCAGGACATCGCCATTGCCGTCATCGCCCGTTGCAACTGACCGCCTGAAACCTGGTGCGGATAGCGGAACCCGATAGAGTCCGGGTTCGGAAGGCGCAGCTTGCGATACAGCTCCATGCCGTCCGCTTCGCTTTCAGACTTGGACATGACGCCGTGCTGTGTCGGCGCCTCGGTGTGCTGATCCATCAAACGGTGCGCCGGATTAAAGCTCGCCGCCGCAGATTGCGCGACATAGGCGATGCGTTTGCCAAGCAACCCACGCTTCACGGCAGCAGAGGCGTTGACCAGATCGATGCCGTCAAACTCTGCCTTACCGCTGGTGATCTTACAGCCGTCGCGCGTGTAACCCATCGCAGCCAAACCCAGCGTGGACTTGCCCGCCCCGGATTCCCCGATCAGACCCATCACCTCACCTTTGCGCAGCTCAAAGCTCGCGCCTTTGATGATGGGGTGCCAGACTTCGTCCGAACGACCGTCGATATAAATATCGGAAACTTTCAGAAGGAGATCTTTTTCACTCATGTCTATCTCCTATTCTTTCAGGCCCGAGGATGCGTGCAGCATCCAGTCGACAACAAAGTTAACCGCGACCGTCAGCAAGGCGATGGCACCGGCTGCCAGCAATGGCGCTGTGGCCACTTGCGGCGCAAAGGCTGCAAAGTTGATGAACTGCGCAAGGTCACGCACCATCGTGCCCCAATCCGCCAGCGGTGGCTGGATGCCCACACCGAGGAAGGACAGCGACGCAATCGTCAGGAACACAAAGCAGAACCGCAGACCAAACTCGGCCAGCAAAGGTGCAACCGCATTTGGAAGGATCTCGCGGAACATCAGATATCCCAAGCCCTCGCCCCGCAATTTCGCGGCCTCGATATAATCCATGACCACGATATTCAGACCCACCGCACGGGCCAGCCGGAACACGCGGGTCGAGTCAATCACCGCGATGATGATAACCATATAGAAGGTCAGCAGACCCTTCTCGGATCCAGCCCAAGCAGACGCGATCGTCATCAGCAAAAGCGCAAAGATCAGTGAGGGGATCGCCATAAGCACATCAACGCCGCGGGACAAAAGCTGATCCAGCCAGCCTTGCAAAACTGCGGCAAGGAAGCCAAGGCTAGCCCCGATGAAGAACGCCAGACAGGTGGTGGCAAAGGCAATACCAACTGTGTTCTGCGCGCCATAGATCAGGCGACTTAGAATATCGCGGCCAATCTGGTCAGTGCCCAATGGGAAATCAGGGTTGCCCCCCATCGCCGGATTGCCGCCGGGAACCACATTGGCCGATCCAAGGATCTCTTCCTGTCCATAGGGCGCGATCGCACCTGCGAAAATGGCGACGAACGCGTAAATCAGGATCATCATCACGCCAAAGCTGGCGGTCAGTGGCATGCTGCGGAACAGTTTACGCGATGCGGCCGTTCCGACCGTCCGCCCCAACAGGCGGAACACCCAGGCGGCAATGCCAAACAGAATGAACCCATCTACGGCGACGCGGAAAAAGAAGTACTTGTTCGCAATCGAAGGGTCTACGGTGCGCGCCACATAATAGGTCCACACCGCCCAGATCAGACACACCGCGCCGAGCACATAACCAAAGGCGACGCCTGTCGGCATATCGCGGAAGAACGGAGCATTAGAGGTCGCCTTCTGGCCAGCAAACCGGAACACCCAGCCAGCGGCCAACAGACCCACGGCGAAAAGAATAAGTTGGATCCAGATACTCATTTCGGATGCCTCAGACGTGGGTTGGAGATTATCGACAGGATGTCAGCTGTCAGGTTCAACAGGATGTATGCGGATGCAAAGATCAGACAGCAGGCCTGAACAACCGGGATATCGCGGATCTTCACACTGTCGACGAACAGCTGGCCGATGCCGGGATAAACAAAGACAACCTCGACAACCACAACGCCGGTGATCAGATACGCAAGGTTCAGCGCGATCACGTTGATGATCGGAGCCAGTGCATTCGGCAGCGCGTGCTTCACAATCACCCGCGCGGGCGACATGCCCTTCAGACGCGCCATTTCGATATAAGGCGAAGCCAACAGGTTAATAATCGCCGCCCGCGTCATGCGCATCATATGCGCGGTCACAACAAGGGTCAGCGTCAGCGCCGGCAGCAGGGTTTTTTCAAGCCGCTCCGAAAAGGCCATATCCGCGTAAATGTTGGACAGCGACGGCAAGATCGGGTTCAGCACCGCAAGGAACAGGATCAGGACATAGGCCAGAAAGAACTCAGGCGACGAAATAGAGCTGAGCGTGAAGATGTTCGCGGCCCGGTCAAACAAAGAGTTGCGATAGAGCGCCGCCAACAGGCCCAGGATAATCGCGAAGGGCACCGCGATCATCGCGGTCACACCTGCAAGGAACATCGTATTGGCAAACCGTGGACCGATCTGTGCGGCCACTGACCCCATCGTGCTAGCCCCGTCCGTGCCCACGAAGGAGGCAAAGTTCGCCTGCGCGAAGCTATTGCCGAGATCGCCTCGCACCGCACCGCCGAGCCACTCGAAGTAGCGCGTCACCGGAGGCTTATCGAGCCCGAGGTCTTCACGGATAGCCGCGACGGCTTCGGGCGTCGCTCCCTGGCCCAAGATCGCTTGGGCAAAGTCTCCTGGCAGCATGTTGACGGCTGCGAAGATGACGATGGACACAACAAACAGCGTAAGCACACCAAGTGCCAAACGCTGCACAATAATTCGTAAAATAGAGGCCAATTGTCCTCACCTGGTTGGGTTTTGTTTTTGATTACCAACCATCGTGAGTTGAGGACGTCGGGCTGTAAAGAACGTAGAAATGAAATCAGAGAAGATATTGTGTTCGGCCTTCCCCTGGGGCGCAACAGGTTGGGCTCACGCTCTCAAATGGATAGTTTCTGCTATTTTTTGGATATATACATTGCTGTATCTGGACTTAAGCCGAGGCAAGGGAATCCATAGTTCTGACCAATTCCGCGCTAATGCCAGGTTCTGACAGCGCGTGACCTGCGTCACGAATGATGCTCAGATGCGCGGCGGGCCACAAATCCGCGATTTTCTTGCCCGTGTGTGGCGGACAGATCATGTCATAGCGCCCCTGCACGATTCGGCCGGGGATATGCGCAATCCGGCCCATGTTTTCAAAAATCTGACCGTCGGTCTCTAAAAACCCGGAATTGATAAAATAATGGTTCTCAAGCCGCGAGAACGCATGTGCATATTCGGCGGGTGGCAAGGCTGTGCTGCCGTCCGAATACACAGACGCCAAGGCATTTTCCCACGCAGCCCAGGCACGTGCATATGCAATTTCGGTGGTCAAATCACCGCTGAACAGCCGTTTGTGATAGGCCGCAATCATATCGCCGCGCTCGTCTTCTGGCACCATATTGGCGAATTTCGCCCAGGTTTCCGGGAAAAACTGCCCCGCACCGCCGCCATAGAACCAGTCCAGCTCGGCTTGGGTCATTGCAAAGATACCGCGCAGGATCAGCGCAGTCGGACGCTCCGGATGCGTCTGGGCATAGAGCAACGCCAATGTCGCGCCCCAGCTGCCGCCAAACACCACCCATTGCTCAATGCCCAGTGCATCTCGAATCCGTTCGATGTCGGAAATCAGATGCCATGTCGTGTTGTTCTCGGTGGACGCATGCGGCTTGGAACGCCCGCAACCACGCTGGTCAAACAAAACAATGCGATACACCTTGGGATCAAAATAACGCCGCATCGTCGGGCTGCATCCACCGCCGGGGCCGCCGTGAAACACCACAACGGGTTTACCTTGCGGGTTGCCGGCCTGCTCGACATAGATCTGATGTCCGTCGCCCATATCCATCATACGGCGGTCGAAAGGCTCGACCGGCGGATAAAGATAAGAAACTGCGCGCTTTTGACCTGAATGTTTGTCCATAGTGACACTATATAGTAACTCGCGCACAAAAGATCATATGGAGATCAGAATGCAACCCGAGTTGAATACAGTTGATCCATCCGAAGTGGCCAAATTTGAAGCAATGGCCGCAGAGTGGTGGGATCCGAAAGGCAAGTTCAAGCCGCTCCATATGCTGAACCCCTGTCGTCTGGACTATATCACGCAGCAAATCGCGGCAGAGTATGATCGTGATCTAAACACCGCGCGTCCGTTTGAGGGGCTGACTATTCTGGACATCGGCTGCGGCGGCGGTTTGCTAAGCGAACCCATGGCCCGCCTGGGCGCAACGGTCGTTGGCGCAGATGCGGCCGAACGCAATATTCCCGTCGCCCAAATTCACGCCGAGCAATCCGGCCTGACCATCGACTATCGCCACACTACAGCCGAAGCGATCGCTGCAGCAGGTGAGCGGTTCGACATCGTTCTGAACATGGAAGTCGTCGAGCACGTGGCCGACCCGCAAGAGTTTCTGACCTGTTGTCAGACCTTGCTGAAACCCGGCGGCATCATGATCTGTTCCACCCTGAACCGGAATCCCAAAAGCTTTATGATGGGGATCATCGGCGCAGAATACGTCATGCGCTGGCTGCCAAAAGGCACGCATGAGTGGAGCAAGTTCATCACGCCAGACGAGCTCTATGCCTTTTTGCAAAACGGTGGTCTGACACCGGTGGACCGCAAGGGATTCGTGTTCAATCCGATCACCTGGGGCTGGTCCATCTCGGACCGAGATCTTAGCGTAAACTACGTTACCACAAGCCAAAAACCAGCCTGATCAATCGGTCACGCAAACCTCTTTTTCAAAGTCGAACTGGCCGCCCTGCTCGGTACAGGCGTCCACCGCGGCCGCGTGCTGGATCGTAGGGATTGTATAGACCAGAATAAAGACGACCGCCGCGCCAACGGCGACCAGATTCATCGACTTTTTGCGAACTGGCGTCATGCATCTTCCTCCAGCTTCACCCGCAATTCGCGCAGGATCGGCAGGGCAGACCGCACCCGATGCTCGCCCAACTCGACCACCACTTCCGAAATGATCGGCGCAATATTCGCCAGCGCAGCATCACGGGCGCGTCGCCCTGCGGGGCTGATGGTGACCAGCTTGCGGCGCGCATCATCCCAATCCGGACGAATATGCACATTCCCGGCCGCTTCCAGCTTAGCCAATGTATTGGTCATTGCACCGCGCGTAACGTGAAAGCTTTTGGCAAGCTGCGCAGGGGTACGCTCGACACCCGAGTGAGACAGATGGTTCAACACAGAGAAATGCGACAGTTCCATCCCCTTGGGCAGCGCTTTGGTCAAGCGGCTGCGCGCCAACTGATCCGCCATCAGGATCTCGCTGAACAGCGAAATCGCCAGCGCATCGGTGTCATTTTGAGAGTGGGCCATCAAATTTCGTCTCATGGGTCAGCGAAGGCACACGACGGCGCGCCTCGGCCACTTGGTCGCGGTCAAGATCCACATATATAGTACAAGGATCAACCCCTGCTTCGGCGACAATTTCGCCCCAAGGGGACACAACCAGTGAATGCCCATAAGTTTTGCGTTTTGGCGCATTCTCTCCGCACTGCGCTGGCGCCAGAATCCAGCATCCGGTTTCAATCGCCCGAGCGCGCAGCAAAACATGCCAATGCGCAGCCCCCGTCACCCGCGAAAACGCAGCAGGCACGGTGATCACATCGGCCCCAGCCCGCGCCAATCCCGCAAACAGCGTTGGAAACCGCACGTCATAACAAATCGTCAGCCCAATTTTCGCAAAAGGAGTCTCTGCCGCAACGGACTGCGTGCCAGGCCGGTATCCCGATGATTCTCGATAGGTCTCTTCCGGCGTGACCTGAACGTCAAACATATGGATCTTGTCATAGCGCGCGCGGATCTCGCCCTGCGGATCGATCAGAAACTGCCGATTGGCAAATCGCCCATCCGGATCCGTCGTCTTGAGCGCCAGTGACCCGATCGTCAGCCAGATGCCATGCGTGCGGGCTGACTCACGCAGTCCGGCCAGCGTCGCGTCTTGGTCTTCGGTCCGCAATACCTCGTTCTGATGCGCCCGACTTGCCGACACACAATTGGACACTTCGGGCGTCAGAACATATCCAGCCCCCTGCCCTGCCGCCTCGGCGATCCGGTCTTGCAACATCGCAAGGTTTTGGTCCGGAGCCTCTGACGACGTGATCTGCAGGAGCGCTGTTTTCATAATCAGGCCAGCATTTTATCCAGCTTGCCGCCATGCTCCAAAGCCATCAGATCATCGCAGCCACCAACGTGTTTGCCGTCGATGAAGATCTGAGGAAAGGTCGCCCGGCCACCAGAGCGCCGAACCATCTCTGGTTTGCGATCAGGGTTCTGCCACACGTTCACTTCGGTATAGGCCACAGATTTCCGGTCCAGCAAAGACTTTGCCGCCGCACAAAAACCGCAGAGAGGGCGGGTATAGATTTCAACTTGTTTCATGGATCGACTTCCTATCTGTCAGTGTCTTGCGCGATTTAGTGATCCAATGCAACGCGTGCCAGAGTGATGATGTCAACTTTCCGTGCGCCAATTGACATCAAAACCCGGGCCGACGCATCCAGCGTAGCCCCCGACGTCATAACGTCATCCACTAAAAGAATGGCGCGCCCCTGAACCTTACTGGCCTGTTTTGGGTTGATGACAATCGCAGAGCGCATCGTCTGACGCCGCGCATCACGATCACCCTTCAGAGGCTGTGTGGCGACACGCCGTTTCAATGCGTCCGGACAATGGTCCACGTCCAGCTCGCGGGCCAAGGCAGTCGACAGCAACGCCGCCTGATTGTAGGTGCGCTTCAGCATCCGCCGCCAATGCAGCGGGACCGGCACCACCAGCATGTCCTCGCACACCAAATCCCGCGCGCGTCGCGCCATCCACTGCGCCATCACAGCGGCCATATCCGTGCGATCTCCGTGCTTCAGGCGCAGGACAAGCTGACGCGCAAATGACTGATACTCCAGAACAGACCGCCCGCGATCCCAGGCGCGCTCCTCTCCCAAACAGGCATCGCAATGGGCAATTTCGGCAGGGTCCGCCCCCAACAACGGAACCCCACAGTCGTCACAGCTGACCCCTGTCACAAAGGGTGTCTCACGCCAACAGGCGCCACAAAGACCAAAGTCCCCCTCAACCAATGTCCCGCACCCAAGACAGCGGGACGGGTAAATCATCTGCAGCAAAGTTTGTGCTTGGCGAAATTTCATCCTAGATACCGCTCATGACCCAATCGCCCCCTCAAATGACCGACCGCGCCGCGCTGCTGCGCAACCGCCAGCGTGCCCAGAAACCCAAGGGGATGTTTCTGCAAACGCTGGTCGCGGACGACATTCAGGATCGCCTAAGTCTGGTTAACAGAGACTTTACCGACATCGCGATCATCACGGGGTTTCCCGACATCTGGCAGCCGCGAATGCCCGATGCGACGATCGTGTCAGACACAGACACCCTCGCCCTGACCGCCAAAAGTCACGACCTGATCATCCACGCACTTGCGCTCCATTGGGCAAATGACCCCGTCGGACAACTGATCCAGTGTCGCCACGCATTGAAAGATGACGGCCTTTTGCTGACGGCAAGCTTTGGTGGCCAAACCCTGCAAGAGCTGCGCGCCTGCCTCGCCCAAGCGGAATCCGACGTGACCGGAGGCCTCAGCCCCCGCATCCTGCCCATGGGGGAAATCCGCGATCTGGGCGCACTTTTACAGCGCGCGGGCTTTGCCCTTCCGGTTGCCGACAGCCTGCCATTGGATGTCAGCTATGAAACCACGTTGGACCTGATGCGTGATCTGCGCGCAATGGGCGAAAACAACGCGCTGTTCGCGCGCCGCAAAACCGGCACCGCCCGCGCGATTTTTGCCCGCACCGAAGAACTCTATCGCCAGTCATTCGCAGAAGACGATCGCCTCAAAGCCACTTTCGAGATCATTTTCATGACCGGATGGTCGCCAGATGAAAGCCAGCCAAAACCGCTGCGGCCCGGCTCGGCCAGCGCCCGTCTCGCCGATGCGTTGAAAACCAGTGAAACCAAGCTAAAACCGTGACCGCTTTCTCTTGCCATAAATATCCAAACTTGGGCCGCAGGCCCAAAATGACGCAATCCCATATTTGACGATTGACCCAAACCGCCAAGACACTATCTCTGCTTCAATTCAACACATTGGGAAGCCCATGACCACGAACGCCACCCGCCCCGAGCATGCCCCCTCTGACCACCCAAAGGTCGCGCGTGGCAAAACTGGCATCCTTCTCGCCAATCTGGGAACGCCGGACGACTACAGCTATTGGCCAATGCGCCGCTATCTGAACGAGTTTCTCTCGGACCGTCGTGTCATCGACTATGCGCCTTGGAAATGGCAACCGCTGTTGCAGCTGATTATTCTGACGAAACGGCCGTTCACCTCGGGGGCCGCATATAAGTCGATCTGGAATCACGACAAAGGCGAAAGCCCTTTGATGACGATCACCAAAGACCAGACCGCCAAGTTCGCGGATCTTATGGCCGAACGCTACGGCGACCGCGTCATGGTGGATTTCTGCATGCGGTACGGCAATCCTTCGACAGAGTCCAAGGTCCGCGAAATGGTCAAAGCGGGCTGCGAGCGTATTCTGTTCTTCCCGCTCTACCCGCAATATGCGGGCGCCACCTCTGCCACGGCCAATGACCAGTTCTTTCGCGCACTGATGAAGGAAACCTGGCAGCCTGCATCGCGCACCATCGACCCCTATTATGCGGATCCACGCTATATCGATGCTTTGGCCAACTCGGTTGAAGAGGCCTATGGGCAGCTCGACAAAAAGCCAGACATCCTTGTCGTCAGCTATCACGGCATGCCCTTGCGGTATCTGAAGCAAGGCGACCCTTATCACTGTCAGTGCGCCAAGGTCACACGCCTGCTAAAAGAGCGCCTGGGTTGGGAAAACACGGATCTGGTCACTACCTTCCAGTCGAAATTCGGACCCGAAGACTGGCTTCAGCCCTATACCGTCGAAGAAGTTGCGCGACTGGCCGAGGAAGACGGCAAGAAAAACATCGCCGTTATCGCCCCCGCCTTCTCTGCGGACTGCATTGAAACGCTCGAAGAGATCAACGAAGAGATCAAAGAGAGCTTTGAGGAAGCGGGCGGCGAAGTGTTCACCTATATTCCATGCCTCAACGATCGCGACGATCACATGCAGGCACTTGCGGATATCGCGACGGAAAACTTGCAAGGCTGGCTCTGACCCATACTGTCCACACCCAGACACCCCGGTCTGGTGAAGGAGTAGTTCGTGTCCCTGCAAAGTTTTCTGCAACCCGTTGTCGGTCTTATTCTATGGACACTTGTCGTCTGGCTGTGGATGTACGCCACCCGCATCCCCGCGATGAGCAAAGCCCATGTGCATCCGCAAACCGCTCAAAGTCCGCGTGGGGCTTGGCGTGAAAAACTGCCCGAACATGTGAATTGGGTCGCCGATAACTATAATCACCTGCACGAGCAGCCGACGGTCTTTTATGCCCTGATGCTGACTTTGGCGCTTCTTGAAAGCCAGAGCGCAACGGCGCTGACGCTGGCCTGGATCTATGTCGCGCTGCGCATTTTGCACAGCTTGTCGCAGATCTTGGGCAATCGCGTTGTGGTCAGGTTCGGGATTTTTGCCCTCTCAGGACTGGTCTTGGTTGCACTGGCTGCACATGCGGCTGTGGCCGCCTTTACGGCGTAACCGCACCCGTATCTGCTGGGCGCAAAATAAAAGAGGCGCTGCCAAAGCAACGCCTCTTTTTGTCAAAAGCAGAAAATTCTGCCTTAAACTTAGTTGTCCAGAGCAACCGCCAGGATCGCCAGAACCAGCAGTGGAACGACGATGTTGGAAGAAGAGGATGCTGCCTCTTCCATAACAACTTCTTTTTCCATCATTGCTTCTTCCATGCCACCTGCGAATGCGGTGGAAGCTGCTGCAGTAACTGCTGCTGCGAGAACGAGTTTTTTCATAGTAGTACCCTCCAGTATCAGCTTGCGCCAAAATTAAAGAATGAGCGCAAGCACGTAAGACTTACCTCGTGATTCCTGTGTAATGGCTTGATCCTGATCTTTGCAAACCTAATCACACACTTATCCAAGGCTCAGCGCCATAATGTGGTCAAATTAGCAACACTTGAGTGCCAACTTTGGCCATTTCGAACAGTTCTGCGATGTGCTCATTGTAAAGGCCAATACAGCCATTAGACGATCTGCGTCCGATTTTTCTTTCGTCATGCGTACCGTGGATCCGGTAGTAGGTCCAACTCAGATAAAGTGCATGTGTTCCCAATGGGTTATCCGGCCCAGGACCGACAAATTCCGGCCATTCTGGATTGCGTTCACGCATGGCTGGCGTAGGGCGCCAGCTTGGACCTTCGACCTTGCGTACAACTTTTGTGCGACCCAATCGGGTGAGGTCCTCAGTCAGTGGAACCGAAGATGGATACAGCTTGTAAGTGTTTCCATCCTCGCTCCAATAGTGCAATGCGCGGCTTGTTGTATCGCAAAGGATGGCCCCGTTTTTCAGATTCTTGAAATACGGCTCCCAGGATAACCCTCTGAAACTGGAAATATTTCGACGCGAGGTTTCGATCTCGGCCTCGATCTCTGTGGTCGACTCTGCATTTACGTCGTCTTGCGCCAAAGCCGGCGCGCCCAGGAACGCGGTGCTGGTGGCCAAAAACTGGCGTCGGTTGACGCGACCAAACGGAGAATTGCGCATAATATGCCCCTCAATGACATAGGTTTGGCGGCAATTTATGGCTGTAAAGCCGCAGTCGCAAATCAAACAAGCGTCATCTTGCCATGGTCACAGGAATGTGGGCTTTCAACGCAACGATACTCGGGCTAAAGAAATGGGTACGCAAAGACCAGAAATAGAGGGGTTCTCATGCGTTTTATTGCTGTGTTGATGACCATTGTGATCACCGTATCCGGATGCACAATCGGCGCCCCATCTGCCCCTACTCTGGGAAGTGACGGAAAACCGCTCCCACGTCTTTATAAAATCAAGGACCGCGATGTCGGGAAAATCCAGCTACGAATGCTGGATTCGGTAAATGCTTTGCGCCGCGCTGCCGGTGTCAGCGCGATTGAAATGGACGCAAATCTGATCGCAGCCGCGGCCACCCATGCGCTGGATATGTCGGTCCAAAACCGCCCTTGGCATTTTGGTTCGGATGGCTCATCGCCACTGGAACGCGTTGCGCGATCTGGATTTACCGGTGAGCTGATCGGTGAAACCATTTCCGAAACATTCGAAACCGAGCTGGAAACCCTGGCCGCCTGGACCGAAGAGCCCGGCTCTCGGGCTGTGATCATCGATCCGGATGCAACCGATATGGGATTTGCCTGGCTGCAAGAGCCGAACGGGAAAATCTGGTGGGTCATGGTTTTGGGCGCAGAAACAAAGCCCGAGTTGATCGCCGAAGCGCAGTAATCACTCGCGGATGACGACCTTGGTGCCGGTCTCGACCATCGTATAAATCTCGCGCATTTCACGGTTTGTCACCGCGATACACCCAAGCGTCCAGTCGATCAGATCGCTCTGGTACCGTTTCGGCCGCCCGTGAATGAAGATATCTCCCCCTGGATCAACGCCCAGCGCTTTGGCCTCTGCAATGTCCTGCTCATTGGGGTATGAAATTCCCAGAGACAAATAGAACTGGCTTTGAGGGTTGCGCCGGTCGATCTCATAGACGCCTTCGGGCGTGCGACCATCCCCCTCTTGGACCTTATCGCCAATAGGCGCAAACCCGAGGCCAACGTCATATTCACGCAGCACGATCGGCCCGTGCATCAGATACATTTTACGCTCGGCCTTTTCGACCACGATGCGCGTGACCTTTGGCCCCGTATAGGTGCCAACACTTTGACCGCAGGCTGCCAGAAACAGCCCTGCTGCAATTATCAGAAAAAACGCCCGCATTTTATGCTCGTTGTTGTTTGGCGCGACCTTATCACGAAAGCCTAAAGCGGCCCACCTCACAAATACGTCAGCGCGTAAATGCGCCGACCAGTTCGACGTGGCTGGACCAGCGGAACTGATCCACGACCTGAACCCACTCCAGCCGATATCCCGCGTCCACCAAAACACGAGCGTCACGCGCGAAAGTCACGGGGTTGCACGAGACGTAGGCAATACGCTGTAGCGACGCGCGCGCCAATTCCGCAGCCTGCGCCTGAGCGCCTGCGCGGGGAGGGTCGATCACCACGGCGTCGCATCTCAGATCTTCGGCCATAACCGGATTGCGAAACAAATCCCGCGTTTCCACCGAGACCCGTTTAAGACCCGTCGCCTCGCGCCAGCCTCGATCCAGCGCTTTCATCATCGCGCCTTCGCCTTCGATGGCATGCACCTCGGCGGTTTTGGCCAGCGGCAGTGAAAACGTTCCACAGCCCGCAAACAGGTCGAACACCGATTTTGCATCGCCAACGATCTCAGACACAGCCGAAACCAGCGCCGCCTCGCCGTCCTGTGTGGCCTGCAAAAACGCTCCCGGAGGTGGCACGACCGAGGCCACTCCAAACCGCTGCACCGGAGGGACCAAGGTCGCGATGACCTCGCCGTCCCAGGTCAGACGCGCGACTTTCAACCGTTGCGCTTCTTGCCCCAACTGCGCTTGAAACGCGCCATCCAAGGGTTTGCCGCCGCTGACCGCCACGTCCAGACCGCCCGCCGACAGCGTTGCAGTCACCGACAATTCGCCTTTGCGAGAAGCGCCCAACACCGCAAGCACCCGCGCGATGTCCAACGACGGCATCAAGTCGGGGTGCAGCACATCACAGGTCGAAATTTCCGCGATCACCGAGCTGGCGCGCATGTGAAACCCGGCCATCGCGCCTTTTTTCGTACGCCGTGCAGAAATCACCGCCCGACGACGGCTGCGCGGGGGCGAGGTTTTGATCGGACGAAAGTCGCTTTCCACGCCCACGGCGGCCAGCGCCTGTCGCACGACGTCGACTTTCCAGTCCTGAACAAACGCATCAGACGCATGTTGCAAACCACATCCGCCGCAGGTTTTGAAATGTGCGCAGGGCGCTTTGACGCGATGATCCGATGGGGTCACCACACGCAGATCACGCAAGCGATCCCCTTCCAGCACACCGCTGACCGTCTCACCCGGCAGGGACAAAGGGGCAAAAACGGGGCCAGAGGCGATGCCGTCGCCATGGTGTCCCAGTCGTTCGATAAAATGTTCGCTGCGTGTCATCCCGCGCCTTTACCCTGTCGGCCTGCCAAAGCAAAGCATCTTGGCGTGACTATAGCCGCTTCAGCAAGGTCTCTTTGCTGGCCAGAAACCCGGACGCAATCCAATGCGACTCAAGCTCTTTCAAAGCGCGCCCCAAATCCGCGCCGGACAAGGCTGGCATCAAATCAGAGGCCGTGATTGGGAAAACAGCCTGCTCTGCACGTGTGATGTCTGAGTCCAGATCCGCTGGCACCGGAGTTTCAAATACCGCTGCCCGCAATAGCGCAACGGACAGAGCGACGTCGCGACCGTGACGGTAGGCCTGCACCGCACTCGTTTCAGCCGACTCAAGACCCTCACGCAGTAAAGCCAAATGATTGGTTTGCTTCTTGGAAAGCCGCAACGCATCCGCAACATCTGTGCCGCCAAGAACCGCCAGCCTGCGCATGGCATCGGGCGGTACAGGCATGGTGGCCTCCAGATGCACCAGCGGCGCAAGCGCGCGGTCATCCCCACCGGGCAAAATCTGTCCAAGAACACCGCAGTGCCGCATGGTCGCAACCGACGGCGCCGGATCAGTCGCGGCAAGCAGCTTCAGGATTTCCGCACCGATCCGCTCATTCGAGATCTTGGCCAGCCCTTCAGCCTGCGCAGCAATCGCAGCCAACGTGTCTGGCTCCATCCCGGCCTGCGGATCGCCGTACCACGCATGGAACCGAAAGAACCGAAGGATGCGCAGGTAATCCTCGCGAATGCGTTGGTTTGGATCGTCAATAAACCGCAGAACCCGTGCCTTAAGATCTGCGAGACCTGCCAATGGGTCCAGCACCTTGCCGTCTTTGTCGGCGTAAAGCGCATTCATGGTGAAATCGCGACGGCGCGCGTCATCAATCACGCTTTTTGAAAACGCCACAACTGCGCGGCGCCCATCCGTCGCCACATCTTTGCGAAAGGTGGTGATCTCATGCGCGATACCGCCCGAGACCACCGTGATCGTGCCGTGGTCTTTGCCCGTCGGGATGGGTTTAAGACCAGCAGATTTGGCAATCGAGATCACCTGATCGGGCGTTGCGTCCGTGCTCATGTCCACGTCTGACACCGCAACGCCCATCAAGGCGTTGCGCACGCAGCCGCCCACCGCATAGACCTTGTGACCGGCGTTATCCAACATCGCAAAAACCGCCTGGGTCTCGGCGCGCGTCAGCCAATCACCCGAGACGATCACACCGACATCCTTTCAGCCAACCCACGCAGTATTCGCGCAGTGGCCCCCCAAATGTAATAAGGTCCAAATGGCACCGTATAGTAATGCCGCCTTTGCCCAAGCCAGCGCCGTCCCTGCACAGAAAAATTCGCTTTTTCAGTGACATGCGCAAGAGGTACATGGAACACCTCTTCTACTTCACCCGGCTCAGGTTGGATTTGAAAATCCCGTTCGATCAGTCCAACAACAGGCGTCACGGTAAAGCTGGTGACGGTTTCATGCGTTGGCAAAACCCCCAGCACTCGCACTGCGTCTTCGGGAAGCCCGATTTCCTCGCGCGCCTCGCGCAGTGCAGCGGCTGTCACATCCGCGTCGCTGTCTTCTTGTTTGCCGCCGGGAAAGGCGATCTGGCCGGGGTGATGTTTCAGATGGCTCGCGCGTTTGGTCAGCAAAACCTGCGGGGTGCCGTCAATCACCTGAACAGGCATCAAGACGCCCGCCGGTCGCAGCTTGCGTCCCTCGGGCAAAACCACCCCTGGGTTCAAATCAAAATCGGACGAGCTGGCGGAATCCCGCGCCAAAGCTGCGTGCAAGGGCGCGAGAGGATCCGTCATTTTTCCGCAGCCTTCCGGGCTTTTTCGGCCTCAAGTCCAACCGTTTTTGGGTCGAGTCTGTAATGCGTGCCACAGAACTGACAGTCTGCCGTCACCCAGCCCTCGACTGTTGTCATGCGCTCGATATCCCGCGAGGAATAGATCGACAGCGATTGGCGCACCTTGTCCTCGGAACAGCTGCACCCGAATTTCACCGATTGCGCATCAAACACACGCGGCGCTTCTTCGTGGAACAGGCGCACCAAAAGATCCGCCGGAGTCACAGACGGGCCGATGAGTTCAAGTTCCTCGACGGAGTTCAGCAAGATATTGGCGCGGTTCCAGTTTTCTTCGTCATCGTCAAACAGCAGATCCGACGCCACAAGAGTACCGCCCTCGCCAGACCCACCTTCGCCCGAGGCGAAAGGCGAGGCTTTCGGCATATGCTGCAGCATCACGCCGCCTGCCCGCCAATGCTCTTCGCCGCCGGCCTCTGTGGATTTGCCGAACTTCAGCGAGAATCGGGTCGGCAGCTGTTCTGACTGCGCAAAATAGCCCTCGGCGCTGGCGGCCAATGAGCCCCCGACCAAAGGCGCGATACCCTGATAGGGCTGCATGCCTTCGCCCTGATCGATCAGAACCGCGAAATACCCGTTGCCAAGCTGCGCAAACCCGTCGCCCTCGGTCAGACGCTCGGGATCAAAACTCGCATAGGCGCGCATACGGGCGGGTTCGCCCTCTTGAGACGGGCCATAGTAATCCGTCGCGATCATGCGCACGGGACCGTTGGTCTGCACCTGCAACGACAACTTCCAGCGCAGCTTGACCGACTGGCCAATCAACGCGGTCAGCAACGCCATTTCCGCAACCAAAGCTTCAACCACCGGAGGATAGGCGTGCTGTTTCAGAATGCCATGCAGCACCCCGTCCAGCCGGGCCACCCGGCCGCGAATGTCGGAATTGTCCAGTTGGAACGGCAATACGGTGTCGTCCCATGCGATTTTATTTCCAAGAGTCATGATCTGTCCTTGGGGGGTTTACGAGAGCGCCCAGAATTGGCATACCGCGACAATATAGGAGCGGCAAGACGCGTGAAAAGGGCCAGTAACTCATGATTAGACGGTTTGGAACCCCTCCTGACGGCGCGCGGCGGTATAAACGACGCCCCGGCGCATATGTCGCCTTGATCCGCGGCGACGACATTTTGGTGACGCGTCAGTATCTTCCCGACACGATGGACACGCCTGAAATCCAGCTGCCCGGCGGCGGTATCGATCCCGGCGAGTCGCCAATTCCCGCGTTGCACCGCGAAGTCTATGAAGAGACAGGCTGGCATATGACGGCCCCACGGCGACTGGGGGCGTTTCGGCGGTTCACCTTTATGCCGGAATATGACCTCTGGGCCGAAAAGCTTTGCACGATCTATGTTGCGCGGCCCACGTTACAGATCGGACCCCCCATTGAGCCGGGGCACCAAGCCGTCTGGATGTCCAAAACACAAGCGCTGCATGCGTTGGTCAACGATGGCGACGCGTTTTTTGTAGCGCGTCTTTAGACGGCTTACGCGACGCGCGCGTACCCGTCAGATCACAAACTGCGCCAGCGTTTCGTCCTGCGTGATGTCGGTATAGGTCATGCCCAGCGCGTCCAACTCGCCGAAAATCCGCTCGAAGTTCGCGGGATTCTTGGTCTCGATCCCGATCAAAACAGAGCCAAAGTTGCGGGCGGATTTCTTAAGGTATTCAAACCGCGCGATATCGTCTTCTGGCCCGAGAATGCCCAGAAATTCTTTCAAGGCGCCCGGCCGTTGCGGCAGACGCAGAATAAAGTATTTCTTCAGTCCTTCGTACCGCTGCGACCGCTCTTTGACTTCGTTCAGACGCTCAAAATCAAAGTTGCCGCCCGAGGTGACACAAACCACGGTTTTGCCTTTGATCTCGTCCTGAATATCGCGCAAGGCGTCAATCGCCAGCGCACCGGCCGGTTCAAGGACGATGCCTTCGACGTTGAGGATTTCAAGGATGGTCGAACAAATCCGGTCCTCGGGCGCTGCCAACACATCCGAAGGATCGATGGTTTTTAGTGCCTGAAACGTGGTTTCGCCAATCCGCGCCACAGCAGCGCCGTCCACGAAACTGTCGACGTGCGCGAGCGTTGTAGGCGTGCCCGCATGCAACGCGGCGGCAAGGCTTTGGCCGCCTTCAGGCTCGACCAAGGTAAAGCGGCAGGCGTCCCCGAAATACTGGGTCACACCCGCAGACAAGCCCCCGCCCCCAACCGGCAAAACCACGCGATCAGGCGCGCGGCGCAGCTGGTTTTCGATCTCGACCCCGACCGAGGCCTGTCCCTCGATCACATCCGGGTCGTCAAAGGGCGACAGAAACGTGCCGGACGCCTGCGCGCAATAGGCCTGCGCCGCGGCAAGCGTGTCATCAAAATAGTCTCCGACCAGCCTCACTTCGATGGACTCACCGCCAAAGACCTCAGTTTTAAAGACCTTCTGCTGCGGGGTCGTCACCGGCATGAAAATCACACCGCGCACCCCGAAATGACGGCACATATAGGCCACGCCCTGCGCGTGATTTCCGGCCGACGCACAGACAAACAGATCCTTGGTCGAGTCGGCCGACAAAACCTTGCGCATCGCGTTAAACGCACCGCGCAGCTTATAAGACCGGACAGGCGTCAAATCTTCGCGTTTCAGGTAAATCTCGGCGCCATAGCGCTGAGACAAATGGGCGTTGCGCTGCAGAGGCGTGGCATCAAAAACGCTGCGCATGGCAGTTTCGGCAACTTTGGCACGGGTACGAAACTGGGTCATTCAGCCCCAATGACGCAGGTTTCGCCCCAAAGCAAGTGCTCGGGGCGAAGTATGTTTATGTATACCGAGACCTACAGCTCGCGGCCTTCGACGTAGTGGCCGTAGAGCGTGGTGAGGATGCTGGCGTTCAGCATGCCAATTGCGAAACCGATTAGGAGATTTACTGCAACACCGACTAGGTACAAAGACTCAGTCAGAATCCCGGCGACAAACTGAAGGCAGAACTGAAGAATGGCTACAAGTACAACAGCCACGATCAAAGCAAAAGCCGCTCCTTTAGTTGCGTTAAAGGATTGGCGTAAAGAAAGTGGCTTCCCGATTGCTGCTGCCGGGAGGATCAAAGACCACCGCACAAACAGAACTGTCACCAGCAAGCCAAGAACAATTCCAGTAACGAGAAAAGCCACAAAACCACCGCCGGCAGCGCCAATCACAACAAACACGATTGTCAAAGGAATGCCGATAAGGATTCCCACACCAAAAAGCTTTAGAACCTGAATAAAATAAGCCCACATCCTATCGCGGTTAAACGGCGGAACCCAACCATTTGGTTGTTCGTTCAGCAAGATAAAGCGGTGCCACGCTACAATGACCCATATCGTGAAGCCTATTGAGAGAAGTAAATAGAAAGTAAGACCCGTAAAATAACTTCCGAACTGTTCAGGCTCCAGAACGGGAGCCTGAGCGAAGGGATCAGAGTCAAACAAATGTTCACTCATAATTGCCAGATCACTGAAAGTAGCGATTGTTCCCAAGATCAAAATTGTCGCAATCAAAATCGGTGCGAGTGCAATCTGCAATACTTCCCCTTTATTCCCCCACAGCATCGCAACTGCATGTTTAAAAATCAGCCAACCTTGCATGGCGTGTCCTTTCTCAAAATTCTTCTTTACGACCACAATTTTTTGGCCGCATATCCCACGCACTTACACACGGCTTGCCCTTAGTGTCAAAACCCGTTACGCCCCCGCTGTTGTCCGACGAAGGGGAAAGCTTAATGTCCGCGCCTAAGAAAGTTGTTTTGGCCTATTCTGGTGGCCTTGATACCTCGATCATCCTGAAGTGGCTGCAAACCGAATACGGTTGCGAAGTCGTCACCTTTACCGCTGACCTTGGTCAGGGAGAGGAACTGGAGCCTGCGCGTGAAAAGGCCGAGCTGCTGGGCATCAAGCCAGAGAATATCTACATCGAAGACATCCGCGAAGAGTTTGTGCGCGACTTTGTCTTCCCAATGTTCCGCGCCAATGCGGTCTATGAAGGTCTGTATCTTCTGGGCACCTCGATTGCGCGTCCGCTGATCTCTAAGCGTCTGATCGAGATCGCAGAAGAAACCGGTGCCGACGCTGTGGCGCATGGCGCAACCGGCAAGGGCAACGATCAGGTCCGTTTCGAACTTGCGGCCTATGCGCTGAACCCAGACATCAAGGTCATCGCGCCATGGCGTGAGTGGGATTTGTCCAGCCGAACCAAGCTGCTGGAGTTTGCAGAACAGAACCAGATCCCGATCGCCAAAGACAAACGTGGCGAGGCACCCTTCTCTGTTGACGCGAACCTTCTGCACACATCTTCTGAGGGCAAAGTCCTAGAAGATCCGGCCGTCGACGCGCCAGACTATGTGTACCAGCGCACCGTCGCGCCAGAGGACGCACCGGAAACGCCTGAATTCATCGAGATCTCTTTTGAAAAAGGCGACGCGGTTGCCATCAACGGCGAAGCGATGAGCCCAGCCACCATCCTGACCAAGCTGAATGAGCTGGGCGGCAAGCATGGCATTGGCCGTCTGGATTTCGTCGAAAACCGTTTCGTCGGCATGAAGTCCCGCGGCATCTATGA
The DNA here is from genome assembly GCF_964229375.1 of Cognatishimia sp. Classification (GTDB taxonomy): domain Bacteria; phylum Pseudomonadota; class Alphaproteobacteria; order Rhodobacterales; family Rhodobacteraceae; genus Cognatishimia. The sequence continues at coordinate 1,490 of NZ_CAXREH010000185.1, read as the reverse complement.
AACACCCGGCGGCACTGTTCTGCTGGAAGCCCATCGCGGCATCGAACAGATCACGCTGGATTCCGGTGCGGGTCACCTGAAAGACAGCCTGATGCCGCGCTATGCTGAACTGATCTACAACGGTTTCTGGTACTCGCCAGAGCGTGAAATGCTGCAGGCGGCGATTGATAAATCGCAGGAAAACGTCACCGGCACCGTAAAGCTGAAGCTCTACAAAGGTGCGGCGACCTGTGTGGGCCGTTGGTCCGACCATTCTCTGTATTCCGAGGCGCATGTGACCTTCGAAGAAGATGCAGGCGCGTATGACCAGAAAGACGCAGCAGGCTTTATTCAGCTGAACGCCCTGCGCCTGAAGCTTTTGGCAGCGCGCAACAAACGCGTGGCAAAGTAAGCTCCACTTACGTCACCATTGATCCAATTTCAAAGCCCGCCTACCCATGGCGGGCTTTGTTGTTTGGAGGATCCAAATGGATCAGATTGCCGAGAAAATCGGGGCCGGCCTGACGGGTAAGTCCTTTGATGGATCCTTGAAGTTTGACTGTGGTGACGATGGCGTCATCGTTCTGGCAGATGGCGCGGCCAGCACCACGGATCAGGACACCGACTGCACCATCAAAATCAGTCAGGACAATCTGATCAAATTGCTGACGGGCAAACTGAACCCAATGACGGGCGTCATGATGGGCAAACTGAAGGTCTCGGGCGATATGGGCGTGGCCATGAAACTTGGCAAGCTTCTGGCCTAGAGCTTCACCGCCGCCAGTTTTTCATAGTACGGCAGGGCTTGGTCCAGGACGGGCTGCAAGTCCTCGGCGATCTCGGGCATCGCCCCTTCTGCGCCAGCGAATGTTTCAGAATTCCATACAGCGCCGTACCAATGCGAGGCCCAGACCCCGTCACTGGGGTGGCCGCCTTTGGCCCAGCTCATCATATTTGGTGAAAACGCGATCCCGATGGCGTCACACAATGCCTCGAGTTTTTCCTGCGGCGCGGCGCGCAGATCGCTGCTGTCCAGAACCACCGGCGCATGGCCCCAGCCCGCCACCAAATCGAACAGTTCGGCCTGCTGACGAAACCCGATATCTTCAAGTGTCGGGTTTTCACGTTTGGCCGCGTAGCTTGCAATGACCCGCGCAGGATGGCGGATCAGAAACACATTCACCACATCGCGCATCCAATCTCGAGGCACCCCGTCGATCATATGCTGCGTCATATGCTTTTGATAATAATAGGGTTTCTGCGCTGGATTATCGCCCATCAGGCTCTCGACTACTTCGGTCGGGTCACGGGTTTGACTGGCCAGAATGTCGTCGCGCATCGGGTGGTCCAGACCCGTCATATCCAAATATGCCGCATAAAACGGCTCGTCGACCACCGCGCAATCAGCCCGGTTGCCAAAGCTGTACATCATGGCCGTAGACAGGTTGCGTGGGCCGCTCCACATGGCGATCTTTTTTGGCGGTTGCATCGAGACCTCATTCTTTTGCGCG